>DASYPO010000361.1:0-6689 GCA_036006545.1 Bryobacteraceae bacterium | reverse complement strand
ATGCGTGGTCCTGACCCCGCACGTGCCGAAGTCCGAAATCTCCGTCAGAACATTTCGCTGCCAAACAATGCTTGTTCCCGTGACGTTCAGTGCGCGCATGCATTCCTGATCGCCCGAAACGTAATCGCCCGGCAGAATCGTTTGTCCGAACAAGCTCGCGCCTCCGGCCAGCGGCGTGATGCTTCCGACTGAAACCGTGGAACAGTTCGGCCCCGTTGCGCCGAATGAATTCGCTGGACAATCGTTCCACGGCGGACCGCCGAACGTCCCCACACTTGCGACCGTATAGTTCGCGCCCCCAGTTCCGCCCGCGAGGTTCTCCGTCATGATCGTCCACGGATATTGCCGCAACCCGAAACCCGAGTGCTGCCCGCCCCAGCGATTCGGCTGACCGGCCGCGCCGCAGTACGAGCACAACGCCGCGATCACCGCGTTCGTGTTCAGATCGAAAATCGCCTCCCAGCCCGCACTGTCCTGCTGGAACAAATTGGATTGGAGGAACAAAGCACCTTTCACTCCGAATTTCTGCCAGGAAATAATGTTCCAACTGCGCGGCCCGCCCGCCAGGTACGTCGCGAACTTGCCGCTCGTGTCGAAGCTGTTGACCAGCGAATTGAAGTTGGTGGTTAATACGGTTGCGGTCGAGTTGGGCAGCGTGCTTTCGAAGGCTGGAGCGGTGGCACTGTAATTCCCGTTGTATTGAACGTAGAAAATTGCATTGACGCTTTGGCCTCCGCTGGCGATGCCGGCACAGTAATACCGACCCCCGACCGCTCCATCGAAGGGCAGCCCGTTTGAGTTTCGGCAAATCCCGCTATTCAATCCCGAGGGCGTCGTGGTGTCGCTCAGCCCGATCAGATTCACGGTGCCGTCCTGCCCGATCCAGAACAGCGGATTCCCGGTGCTATAGGTGTTAGGCGGTCCAAAGCCCGATGCGAAGCTGCACAAATTCCCTGGACCCGTCGGGCCGTTCACCGTCACCGGACTGCACTGATCGAAGAACCCGCCGCTCGACATGAAGGTGCCGCCCGACGTTCCGATCGTCCATTGAGGAGAACTCACCGCCACAGTCGCACTCGACACGGTGTTCGGCTGGATCAGAAATCCGAAGTTGACCGCCGTATAGGCGATGCCGTTTCCGTCGGCGACACAGCTCGAATTCGCGAGCGTCAGCACCCGGTCAGAAGTCATCGCGAGAATCGGACAATCGGTCGTGCCCAGTTTGATTACACTTCCGCTCTTCCACCGCGTCGCCGGAAAATAATCGCCGCTGGCCCAAGTCACCGTGGCGCCCGATTTGTTGATCGTGCCGCCCATCGTCCTCACCGTCTCCGTGCTCGCGGGAGGCAGCGGTCCGTCGCGCCAGGCTTCGAGAACCGGCGTCGTCGATCCGATCGTGTAATTGGTCGCGCTCCCGGTGATGTTCTGGATCAGAGCCGACCCCGCGCAACTCACGCGGTCGTTGCTCAGGCAGACCTTGACCGAGCCGGCCGAGCCCGACAGCCGCACGGTCATCGTGATCCAGTCGACGCCACCGTTGAATCCGACGCCTGCTGGAAATGTGCCGTTCGCGACCGGCGTGATCGGCAGGAATAGCGATCCCTGCGACGTTCCCGAATAATTACAATTCTGCCCGCTACAACTCCACCCCGTTCCGGGTGCGAGGTTAGCCAGAAAAGTCTGAGCGGCGCTTGCCGGAATCATGTCGCCCGGCAGCGTCGCCATTTTCACCTGCACCCCGGTCGAAGGATCCACCAGACTTTTGCCGCGCGTCGCCCACGGAATCGAAGGGTAATTGTATTGGCCTGGATACGCCCGATCGAAACGCGGCTCCTGATAAGTGATGCCGCTGTCTGGATTCGCAGTCGTGAAACTCAGAGTTACTTCCGCGTCACTGCCGCACGTGACTCCTACGATGTGGCGCGTGAATGCTTGCAGCGCGCGCGAGTAGCGGCGTTTGTCGAGCGGCGAAACTTGCGTCACTCTTGATCCCAGCACGAACTTTCTCAGCTTCCCGCGTACGATGCTGCCGGGCCGCGCGTCTGAGTTAGCGCCCGCGAACAGCGAAGAATTAATATCGTTCACCAACGCGCCCAGAACACTTCCCTCCGACGCGCGATAAGTGCAATTCCCCGATTGATCGGTATTCACCGCAAGCACAGCCTGCGTCGCCGTCGGCGGAGCGGACAGAGTCACGGTAGTGGACGCGCCCAACCGCAATGCGGCTGCGATCAGCGCGGCGATCTTTATCGAATGTTTCAAGGGCATGTGATCGAAGTGATGCGACCCTTGACGATGGTGATGGCCGTGATCGGCGTGGTGCAAACTGCGTCCACTCCTGTGTCGCTTGAGATGATCGTGCCGTTGCTAGTCGGAATAATCGTGAGATTAGTTCCTGCCACCAGATTCGCGCCTCCGCTCATCAACGGGCGCAGCAGCACACCGCTGCTGTCCCACGCTCCCTGGCTCGAGGCTCCCCAGGAAAAGATTTGATAAGTCCCGCCCGTTGGTGGAAACGATCCGCAGGAGTTGTTCAGTATTAATCCCGCACTGACGCTGATCCCCGCCGCCGCGGAATTACAAACCACCACCGACCCCGCTGGACTCCCGTCCGACCCGTCGCTCAGATACGTTCGCACCATCAACGTCCCCGATGCGATCGTGATCGTCTCCGGAACGATGCGCGTATGCACCGCACTATTGGTCGCGATGCTGCACGGGTTCGAGCTCGATACCCCGGGAAACACCGTGAGCACCGTCGCCGAGGTCCGCGCGACACCGCAATCCAGCAGCGACTGATTTGAGATTCCGCCCTGCAGCGTCCACGTGTCGACAGTCGTACAGCCGTACAGATTTTGTCCGGCGAACGCGTCCAGCTTGTAGTACAGCGCGCCCACCTGGCAGACCAACGGGAGCACGGTCCCGGTTTGTGTCGGACGCGTCGAGGGCGCCATCGAGAAATCGACGTTCTTGCCCTGCGACTGGAGGTCGACTTTGGTTTGCCCGCACAACGGAATCGTCAGCGGCAGGAATAAGAGCACTGGTCCGAATCTGTTCATGGAGGTCCTCCGCCCGCGAAGTTACACCGTTCCTCTGGCGGTCTTGCTTGGAGTAATGCTCCATCCCTCCAAAAGATAAGGATATCGGGTCACCGAAGTGACGTGACCCGCAATTCGCGGTGATTACGTCCTGGACCGTTCCGATCCCGCAGGAACCGCCAAGGCGCGAGCCGCGTGCCAGTTCCATGCGGTCTTGACGATCGCGTCCAGATCGTAACGCGCCTTCCAGCCGAGCACAGTCTGCGCGTACGAAGCATCCGCGACCAGTTCTGGCGGGTCTCCGGCGCGCCGAGCGGATTCGCGCACCGGAACCGGCTTGCCGCTGATGCGTTCCACTGCCGCAATCACCTCGCGAACCGAATGTCCGCGCCCCGTCCCCAGGTTCAACGCTTCGCTCGCCCCCCCCTTCACCAAGTGCTCGAGCGATCGCATGTGCGCGTCCGCCAGATCCTCGACATGGATATAGTCGCGAACCGCAGAACCGTCGGGCGTCGGATAGTCGGTTCCGAACATCTCGACAAACGGTCGCGTGCCCAGCGCCGCCTGAATCACCAGCGGGATCAGATGCGACTCGGGATCGTGATCCTCCCCGATTTCGCCCTCCGGATCGGCGCCCGCCGCGTTGAAATAGCGCAGCGCCACCGCTTTGATTCCGTGGATGTGTCCATACCAGGCCAGCGCGCGCTCTACGAACAGCTTCGATTCGCCGTACGGATTCGTCGGAGCCTGACGCTCCGTTTCCGCGATCGGGACCTTTTGAGGAGCGCCATACGTCGCGCAAGTGGAGGATACAACGATATGCTTGGCGCCCGCCTCGCGCATCCCTTCCAGAAGTTCGAGCGATCCTTTGACGTTGTCGTGAAGATATCGATACGGCTCCGCCATCGATTCGCCCACCGAAGCATTCGCGGCAAAGTGAATTACCGACTTAATGCCGAACTCCTCTAGCGTGCGGCGAACTAGCGCCCGGTCCGCGATCTCGCCTTCGACCAGCGGGCCCCACTTTACCGCCCAACGATGGCCTGCGCATAAGTTGTCCAGAACAACCGGCTGATAACCCGCCTTGGCCAACGCTTTCGCCGTGTGGCTGCCGATGTATCCGGCCCCACCGGTCAGCAGAATTGATGTCATCGCCCTCCGTCCGTCACTTGTCGGATTCTACAACGTCGACCTCCGCCGAATTCTCATTGACTCAGAATACTTTGTGATGTAGAGTACTTTCTATGACACCGAGCGATCAGCCGTTCCGCCAGCCGCTGCGTCCCCGCTGGATTCCGCCGGAGATGATCAATGCGCCGATTCTCGACCACGACGCCGCGGCGAGTCCCATGCAGCCTCGCTATGCGCTGCTGATCAACCCCTTCTATCCGAAAGATCCTCATGCCAGTTTCGGCAAGCACGTGCTGACTCCCACGCTCGCGTTGACCAGCTTCGCCGCCACGACCCCTGCTTCGTGGCGAATTGAATATTGGGACGAAAACCTGCTCCTCGGCCGCCCGCCGCACGACCCCATGCCTCAGGTGGTCGGGATCACCGTGCACCTTACGTTCGCCCGTCGTGCTTTCGAACTCGCCGATTGGTACCGTCGACGCGGCAGCAAAGTTATTCTCGGCGGACTCCACGTTCTTTCCTGTCCCGACGAATGCGCCCCGCACGCCGACGCCCTCGCGCTCGGCGACGGTGTGCAGCTTTGGCCGCGCATTCTCGCCGACATCGAAGCGGATCGGTTGCAACCTCGCTACTCTGCGACCTATGAGACCGATTATCGCGACGATCCCCCGCCCCGCCGCGAGCTTCTCCCACACGCCAGTTTCCTAACGACCACGAGCTTGATCGCCACCCGCGGCTGTCACAATCGCTGCGGCTTCTGTTATCTCGCAACCGACGGTCTGCGTATGCCCTACCGCATGCGCGATCCCTCGCAGATCGTCGCCGAATTTCTGGCCGACAAGCAGCCCTACGCCGTCTTTGTCGACAACAACCTCGGCTCGCGTCGCGACTACCTGCACGCGCTCTGCGCCGCGCTCCGCCCGCTCGAAAAAATCTGGAGCGCGGCCCTGACCATCGACGTCACCGACGATCCCAGCTTGATCCGCGCCATGGCGCTCGCGGGATGCACCGGCGTGTTTATCGGGTTCGAATCGCTCACCGATCAAAACCTGGCCGACGCGCGCAAGAAGACTCCCAAGGCCGCCGACTACGCGCGTCGCATCCGCATCCTGCACGATCACGAGATTCAGGTGAACGGATCTTTCGTGGTCGGCTTCGACCACGATCAGAAGGACGTGTTCGCGCACCTCGCCGACTGGGTGGAGGAAACCCGCCTCGAATGCGCTACGTTTCACATCCTCACTCCGTACCCGGCCACGCCGCTGTTCCGGCAAATGGAAGCGGAAGACCGCTTGCTGCATCGCGACTGGAGCCGTTACGATACCGCCCACGCCGTCTTTCGCCCGAAGCACATGGAACCGGGCGAGCTCGAGCACGGCTACGGCTGGCTGTACGATCGCCTGTTCAGTCACTCCTCGATCTGGCGCCGCCGCCCCGACGATTGGAAAGCTGCGGCAACCTATCTCGCCACGTCGTATTTATATAAACGATCGAATCGGTTCTGGCATTTCCTGATCAAGCATCGGCAGGTGCATCGCGTGTGGCAGCCATTGGTCGAGCTCTCACGCTTGCGGCACCTGCAATTCCGCAAGCGTCTCGACCGACTTACTTGTGGCGCGGGCCTTCAGCCCGCAGCCTCGGCTTCAGCCGAGGAGTCTTCTTTGATTCGTCTGCCGACGGTATAGTTGACCAACTCCGCACCGACCGTTCGTCTACCTTGAATCATGTGGACCGACGACGATGTTGACGAGCCGACCGTCCCTGACGCTCCTGCGCCTCGCAAACTCGGAACCGCCAAGGGCGACTTCGTCGTTCCGGCGAATTTCAACGATCCCCTGCCCGACTCCGTCCTCGCCGAATTCGAAAAGTGAAATAATTAAGTCATGACGCCGGAGCAGAAGCTCGAGCTCGACGAAGTCGTGTGGGTCGACCCCGAACGCATGGGCGGCACTCCTTGCTTCCGCAACACCCGCGTTCCGGTTCAGACGCTCATCGACCACTGGGAAGGTGGATCGACCATTGAAGAATTTCTGGTCGATTTCCCGAGCGTTTCACGCGCGCAGGCACTCAAGTTCATTGAACTTGCCAAGGAACGAATCCTGGAGTGCGTGTCCTCTTAGACGAGTGCCTCCCAGTGCGGCTTAAGAGCGCACTAAAGGGGCATGCCGTTAAGACAGTATCAGAAATTGGTTGGTGCAGCACTAAAGACCCAGCCTTCCTGGCATATGCCGAGCAGCACTTCGATGTATTCGTCACGGTGGATCAACGCTTGGTGCGCGACCTCGACGTCACGCGATTTCAGTTGGGTTTCGTGATCGCTCGCGTTCGAAAGAACCGAATTGAAGACTTTCAGCCGATTGTTGACGACCTATTGACCGCGATCGCCCGCGTTCGCATGGGTGAGGTTCTCTGCGTTCCGACACCCGAGCGGTAATGTCACCTTTGGCTACGACAGGGCCTATCTTACCAGCCGCAATAACGATTCGTCATTCAGAAAGGAAAGCGTGATCACGACGGAGG
>DASYPO010000360.1:0-7164 GCA_036006545.1 Bryobacteraceae bacterium | reverse complement strand
CTGCGCGCTGCGTCGAGCGGGGCGAGGGACTCCGCGTCGGTGGTTACGCTGGTCAGGGTTACGCCGAGGATGAGAGGGATGGGAAGTTCGAAAGCGGAGCCGACGGTAAGCGTGAGGCGACGAGTGAAGTTGGCGAAGCCTGGAGACTCTACCTTAATCTCACAGGCACCGGCACGAAGATACGGGAATCGGAAGCGACCTTCAGCGTCGGTTACCGTAGCGGCGGTCAGATTCGTATCAAGCTGTCGCGCGGTGACTTTCGCGGCGGCAACAATGGCGCCGGACGGGTCGGTCACACGTCCGCTTACGCTCGAATAATTGATCGTTTCCTGCGCGCATAGAAGCGGCAGAAAAGTAATAAGAACGGTCCGACAAAAATGTCGCACGGTCTCTCCTCTTCAATTTGCGGCGATTGGTTACGCGAGCGAGAGGAGAGAAGGAGGGCCGCGCTTTTGGCCAGCGCGGTTGTAAGAAACGTGGAAAAGAATTTCAGCTTGTGCGTTCGCGGCGGGTTGAGAAACCACCGCCGCGGAAATTCCGTGAGGATTGCCGATTACCCCGAGTGTCGATTGCGACGGAGCGGCTTTCGCGCCGGGAAACTGTGAGCAGCGCGAAGTGCGGAGCAACGGACCCGAGGGCTCCGCGTCGTGCGATGGCATGGATGCCATTCCGCAACTATGCTTTCCATCGCGGCGGCAGCAGGAGGGAAGTTTCGATTCAACCTCGGATGCCAATAGTGCGGGGCCGATCAGCGACCCGATTAAGGGAACGCTGAACGCTGCGAGCAATAAGCTGGCCCACAGGCGTCGCACGCGTTTATTGTACACCGGTCCCCTTTAGCTATCGCGCGCTAGTTTTTCGAGTCGAGGTTTACATTTCCGCTTGCGGGCGGAAACACAGGCCCTCGTTCGAGCATCTACAAGAAGGCACGAATAATGAATCGGAGGAACGTTGGCATGAGATCCGTCTGGAATCTTCGGGTATTTGTACTCATCGCGGGGTTGTTGATCGGGGGAGGCGCCTTAACCGCAGGCCCGTTGGCGATGGATTTTAGTGGGGGACAGCTATTCAGCGTGGGTTCATTTCCGAACGTCGGCTGGCAGTTCAATGTGACCTCCACGGTGACTGTGACCGCCTTGGGGGTCCTGGACGCAGGTTCGGACGGACTAACGGATCAGCATCAAGTCGGTCTTTGGGATAACGGGGGAGTGCTGCTGGCGCAAACCACGATTACCAATGCCAGCACGGTGGTGGCTTCGGCTTTCGCTGGGGGCCGTTGGCTGTTCAACGACATCGCCGGCCAAGTCCTTGCACCAGGTACCTATGTGGTGGGAGCGTTCTATCCCACGACGGCCGACCAAGTGATTGGAAGCGCGACAGGATTCACGACGATTCCGCAAATCACGTTCGCCGCTTCTCGGACGTCAACCACGAATTCGTTTACCGAGCCGGGCGTGTATGGTTTGGTCGAGCCCGGCGTATTCGGCCCGAACTTCCAGGTGTCAGCGGCAGTGCCGGAGCCCGCATCGTTGTTGCTGATGGGCGTCGGACTCGTTGGCCTGTGGTATCGCCGGCGCCGAGCGCGTTAAAGCGTCGTCTACAGGTAGCAAGACCGCCTGGGTTACCCGCCAAAGCAGAAGAGCTTGCCGTCCTGCGATCCGATCACGATACGGCCTTGCGAAATCGCGGGCGATGCAGAGAGCGGTGCGCCGGCTTCGAATTCCCAGATCTTCGCGCCGGTCGCGACGTCGAGCACGTAGAAACGCCCGTCGTTCGATCCGACATAGACGCGACCCTGTGAAATCGCTGGTGAGGATTCGACGCGTGAGCGGGTCTTAAACACCCACAGTTCCTTGCCGGTTTGCGCGCTGAGTGCGTGGACGCCCTTGTCGCGCCCGCCGAGGATTACTTTGTTGTCGATCAGCGCGGCGGAAGAGTAGAACGGAAACTGAGTCGCCGGATTCTCGTAACGCCACATGCGCTTCTTGGCCTTGAGATCGTAGCCGTGAACGTCGTTGTCGAAGGTGCCGAAGTACGCAGCCGCTGCATTCGCGGCGAGCGCAGGCGATGCGCCGGTATAAGAACCAGTCTTGATTTCGACGACCTGCTGCCCGTCCGAAATGCGAATGCCCCGCAGCACACCATCGCATCCGGAGATGTACGCGATGCCGGCGGCGACCGACGCGGTGGCATGCACCTGCCCGTTGGTCTTGAAAGCCCAGGCTTGTTTCCCGTCCTTGAGCGAGAGGCCGTAGAGCGTGCCGTCGTAGGAACCGAAGATGACCTTGCCGTCTGAAATCACGGGCGAGGATTTGACTTCGCCGCCAGCCGCGAAGGTCCAAAGCGGCTTCCCGTCGGCGGCGTTGACGGCGTGCACGGTGCCCGACAGATCGCCGACCACGACGATTCCGTTGGCGACAGCAGGCGAAGATTCACCGAGACCGTCTTTACACTTGTAGCGCCACTTGAGTTTGCCGTCCGAAAGATTTACGGCGATCAATTCGGGTGTCTGGGTGCCGACGTAAACCACGCCGTCGACGATCGCGGCGGAGGATTCGATGGATTCGCCGGCCTCGAAGGTCCAGATAAGCTTGAGGGTTTTCGGAACAGGTGAGGTCGTGACGCCGGTGAGGCTGGGGTTGCCGCGAAATTGTGGCCAATCGTCGGCGGCGCAAAGAGTGAGGGCGGAAAATAGAACGGCCGTCAGTAAGCGCATTGGTAGATCTCAAGCGCGGCCCCAGCGTCAAAGGGGCGCGGGTTGAATTTGCCGGTCCATTGCGCACTGGCTTCTTCGGCCAGCCGCGGAAGAGCTTCCTCGGGAACCGATGCTTCGCGCAACGAGAGCGGCAGGCCGCCTGCCTCCGCCAATTCGCGAAGGCGGCGGGCGAGGTCGCCAGCGCGAAGTTCGTCATACTGTTCGCCGGCGCTTGGGCTGTTCCAGCGAACCACGTGCGAGAGCAACAGCGCGATCGCGACGCCGTGTGGAATGCTGTAGTGCGCGGTCAGTGGATTGGCGCAGGCGTGAGTCGCGCCAAGCATTGAATTTTCGATAGCGAGTCCCGCGAAGTGCGCGCCCACGAGCATCGCGCCGCGGGCTTCGAGCGAGCCGGGATGTTCGAGCACCTGCTCGTAGGAACGGTTGAGCAGTCGCCAGGCTTCTCTCGAAAAACTTTCGGAGAGCGCATTGCGTCGCGTCGAGACCAGCGTTTCGACCGCGTGCGAAATCGCATCGTAACCGGTGGCGGCGGTGACGGCGGGAGGTTGCGAAATCGAAAGCTTGGGATCGAGAATCGCGACGCGGAAGGACGCTTTGACGTCGCCACACGCCATCTTGGTGTGGGTTTCGGTATCGGAGATGAGCGCGTAGCTCTGAGCTTCGCTACCGGTTCCGCCAGTGGTGGGGACGGCTATCATCGGCAGCATCGGACGCGACGCTTTTCCGTAACCCCAGTAATCGCGCATGGTGCCGCCGTTCGTCAGGAGAAAGTTGATGCCCTTCGCGCAGTCCATGGAACTGCCGCCGCCCAGGCCGACGATGAGATCGGGGTTGTGGGGCGCAGCCGCTGCGCGTCCGGCTTCGACCATCGCGGAGGTCGGGTTGACTTGGAAATCGTGAAAGCCGATCACTTCCATGCGGCGGGCGCGCAACGTGCGCGTGGCCTCCTGCACATAGCCGGCTTCAAGCATGCCGGGATCGGCAACGAGCAAGCAGCGGGTCCCACCGAATTCGCGGGCGATTTCACCGAGGCGCGCGAATTCGCCGGCGCCAAAGAGGACTCGGGTACGGGGGCGGAAGTCGAAGGGGGACATAGGAGACAGGAGTCAGAAGTCAGGAGTCAGAAGACAGAATCCTTTTCAAGTAGGCGTCGAGCATCTCTTCTATTTGACGCATCAAAGAGTCGTTGGAACCGGAGAAGAGATCCTTGCCCTCCTGTCTCCTATTGTGCATCACGCAAAGCGACTAGATGATGATGCGTGCGGTAAAGCAGTGTGTTTCCAGTGATCGCAGGCGTCGCCATCGCGATCTCGCCCATCTTATTCACCGCCAGAAGTTCGTACACGGGGCCGGCTTTGACCACAAACACGTCGCCGTCTTCGCTCGTGAAGTAGATCTTGCCGCCGCCGACCACGGGCGATGCAGTGAAGTAACCCCCGTTGCCGAGCCGCTGCGAGTACACCTTCTCGCCGGTGCGCGCCTTGTAACAGGTCATGACGCCGCTGCCGAGCACTACATATAGATAGTCGCCATACACGACGGGCGTCGACAAATACGGCGCGCCCTTTTGCATGGTCCAGGCGATTTGGTCGGTAGAGGTCGCGTCCTTGGGCGGAGTGATGTCGCCGCGCGCGCCAGGCTTGATCGCGTAGATCGGTTGGATGAAGCGCGAGTAACCGGTGAAGACGAAGATCAGGTCGTGCGCGATGAACGGCGTCGGCACACTAATCATCGAGGTGCCCTTGAGCTTCCACAGTTCCTTGCCGGTCATCGGGTCGTAACCACGAATGGTTTCGGCGCCGTTCGCGACCAGCTCGGTTCCGTTTTTCGTTTCGCACAAGCCGGGCGAGGACCAGGACGGAATCGCATCAGGACGATCGGTGCGCCATATCTGTTTGCCGGTATCGACATCGTACGCCGCGAGGAACGAACCCTTCTGCTGATCGCACTGCACGATCACGAGATTTTTGTGAATCACGGGCGAGCTGGCGTAGCCCCACTTGTAATCGGGCAGGTCGAACGCGCCTTGATCGAGCGTGCCGACGTCGACTTTCCACAGCAGCTTGCCGGTGGCGTCGTACATATAGAGACCTTCGGAGCCGAAAAACGCCGCGATGTGTTTGCCGTCGGTGGCGGGGGTCGCGGCGGCATAGCTGGAATGCGGATGGCGCGCGATTTTCGGTTCGCTCTCGAAGGCGAGCTTGTCCCAGATCACTTTACCGGTCGCTTTGTCGAGCGCCATCACGCGGAATTGATGTTTCGCGGTATCGGTTCGCGTGTCGAGCTTACCTTCGAGCGGGAATTGCAGGACGGTATTGGGGTCGGAACTTACGGCGTTGGTGATGTAGATGCGATCGCCCCAGACAATGGGGCTCGAATGCGCGAGTCCCGGGAGCGCGACTTTCCAGGCGACGTTCTCGCCTTTTTCGATGTTCCAGGACGAGGGCAGTTTTGCGCTTTCGACGATGCCGAGTGCGCGGTCGCCGCGAAATGACGGCCAGTTTTGGCCGCTCACCGTGAGGGTCAACAGCAGCGCGAGCGCTGTCCCCTGTCCGCTGGCCCCTGTCCGCTTCTTACCGCGCCCCACTCGATCCTCCTTTTCCGCCGCGCGCTTTCGACACGATTTCTTTCACTTCGTTCATCAGCGTCGGGCCGTGGTAGGGAATGCCGTCCTTAATGGTCCACTCGATTCCGCCGCCGCGAACCGGTTTGCCGTCGCGCCCCTGGTCCACTCCGGTGGGATAAAGCAGTTTCAGATCTTCAAGTGGGTTGCCGTTCACGATAATCAGATCGGCGAGATAACCAGCGCGCACTTTGCCCATCCGTTTTTCCTGGCCGAGAATCTGCGCGTTGTTGAAAGTCGCATGCTTGATCACCGTCAGCGGATGGAAGCCGGCTTCCTGGTGTAGTTCCATCTCGCGGATCAGGCCGAAGCCGTACATCGAATAGATGAAGCCCGCGTCGTCGCCCACGCCGACCAATCCGCCGCGGCGCTCGAATTCGCGCAAAGACGCCATCCAGATGCGATAGTTTTCTTTCCAAAAAGCCTCGTCCGTCGAGGTCCAGTGATGGAAATACGAGCCGTGGTTGGCCGCATTCGGCTCGAAATATTTTTCGAGCGTGGGGTGTAGATAATCCTTGAACTGCGGCTGAGTCCGCGCGCGCTGCACGTCGCGGCTGGCTTCGTAAATCGACATGGTCGGATCCCACGCGACCTTCGCGTCGACCATACCTTGTAGGACTTTGATCAGTTTTTCAGGATTGGCCTCGCGCCACAGGCGGCCCCCATAGCGGAAGCGATCGCCTTCGTCGTTGTAGTTGTAGCCGGCCGGGAAGTTCTGCACGCCGGTTTCGAGGGCGGCGTCGGGAATGCCGTACCAGTGCTCGATGGAGGTGGTGCCCAACCGGATGTCGTCCCACGCGTTGGTTTCCTCGACGCCGACGTGATGCGCGGTGCGCAGATCCTGTTTGTGCGCTTCGTCCATCATGGCCTCCATGATGTCGCGCTGAATGCCGGATAGCTTCAGGCCGTCGACACCCATGGCTTTCAGGTCACGGACTCGCTTGCGCGCATCGTCGCCGGTGCGCATCACGGGGCCGCGCATGATTTGCGGATACACGAAAATGCGCGGCGCGGCGACCTCGCCTTCGGCACTTTGTTTGCGAAGTTGCAGGGCTTTTTGCGTATCGCTGCCGACGTCGCGAATGGTGGTGATGCCACAGGCGAGCCAGATCTTGAGCTCGTAATCGAGGGGCTGCGGGATGCCGCCGCGCTCGTCCTGGATGTGCGCGTGCGCGTTGATCAGGCCGGGCAGGACGTACTTTCCGGTGGCGTCGATCTCGATATCGCCTTGCGGGCGTCGACCGGTGCCGCGTGATGCAGCGACCGCGTCGATCGCGACCACGTCAGTGATGACGTTGTTCTCGATGACGATGTCCTTGGGACCGGCTGCGGGTGTGCCGCTGCCGTCGACGACGATGGCGCCTCTGACGACGATCCGCGGGTAGCGTTTTCCGCTGGTGACGTTGGTGCGGACGGGCTGGGCCGTGACGATCGCGGCGGCAGCCAAGGCAGCCAGAAGGAGTCGGCTGGTCATATGGAGATTAGGATACTGCACGGTGCGCGGAAGTCTGGCGGAGGAGACTCGAAAGGAAACCGGGGACGCCGGCTAAAGCCGACGCTGCGGGCTGAAGCCCGCGCCACAACCGCTAAGCCCGCGCCACGAAACGTCAATCTCGCGAGGAGGTCTTGTTCTCGGCAAGTAGCCGTTCGACGATCGCGGTGAAATCCTGCTTGGCTTCGACGTGCAGCGCGCCGCTCGCCGAGCTAGGGAATCCGGCGTGGACGTTACGAACCAAGCCGTCGCGGCCGAGGAAAAACGTGGTGGGCCACGCATTCCAGTTCACGGCCTGCGTCAGCTTGTCTTTCGCTTCGCCCGTTTCGCCGG
>DASYPO010000359.1:0-19713 GCA_036006545.1 Bryobacteraceae bacterium | reverse complement strand
CTTCGGACTCGCTTCGCAGATGATCCGCCGCATCCTGGTCGATCACGCGCGCGGTGTGCATGCTGCTAAACGCGGAGCCGGCATCCCGCGCCTTTCGCTCGACGAAGCGCTGGGTGTTCCCGGCGGACGCGATCTCGATCTGGTCGCGCTCGACGACTCGCTCGCAGCCCTGGCCCGCATCGATCCCGACCAGTCGCGCTTAGTCGAGTTGCGTTTTTTCGGCGGCCTAACGCTCGAAGAAACCGCCGAGGTCATGAATGTTTCTCCCGCGACGGTCAGCCGTGAATGGGCTGCGGCGCGCGCCTGGCTGTTCCGCGAACTCGCCCGCGGTAGCGTTTCGCCATGACACCGTTACGCTGGCAGATCGTCAAGCGCGTGTTCCAGCAGTCGCTCGACCTGCCCGCACAGCAGCGCGGCGAGTTCATTGCGTCGGCCTGCGCCGGCGATACGGAGCTTCAAGCGGAAGTGCAATCGCTGCTCGATTCGCACGATGGCGCTACCGGATTCCTCGAGACTCCGGCGCTTGCGCGGAACCAGCTTCCGCTGCTCCCCGAGCCCGGCCCCGGCGACCTGCTGGGCGTGTACCGCATCGTCCAAAAGATCGGCGAAGGCGGAATGAGCATGGTGTACCAGGCCATTCGCGACGACGACCAGTTCCGGAAGCTGGTTGCCGTAAAGATCCTCAAGCGCGGCATGGACACGGATCAACTGCTGCGCCGCTTCCACAACGAGCGTCAGATTCTGGCGCACTTCGATCATCCGCACATCGCCAAGCTGCTGGACGGCGGCACCACGCCCGACGGCCGGCCGTACTTCATCATGGAGTTCATCGCGGGCGAATCGATCGATGTATTTTGCGATTCGCGGCGTCTTCCCGTTCGCGAGCGTCTCAATCTTTTTCTGAAGATCTGCGCGGCGGTAGAGTACGCACACCAGAATCTGGTGGTCCATCGCGACCTCAAGCCGCGTAACATTCTGGTCACGGCGGACGGCGACCCCAAGCTGCTCGACTTCGGTATCGCCAAGCTGCTGGCCGACGAGGGCGAGGTCACCGCTGCGTTTCTGCGCCTGATGACCCCCGATTACGCCAGTCCTGAGCAGATTCGCGGCGATCCCATCACCACAGCGTCCGACGTTTATTCGCTGGGCGTGGTTCTGTTCGTGCTGCTCACCGGGCAGCATCCTTTCCGCTTGGGCGGGAAGTCGCTCGAGGAAACCGCGCGCATCATTGCCGATACGGATGCGCCCCGCGTCAGTACCGCCGTAAGCCGCGCCGGAGAAGAGGCGGCCGAGTTGCGTGATTCGCGCCCCGATCGACTGCGCCGCCTACTCTCGGGCGATCTCGACAACATCGTCGCCACAGCGCTGCGCAAGGAACCCACCCGCCGCTACGCATCCGTTGAACAGCTTTCGGCCGACATCCGCCGCCACCTGGAGGGCCAGCCGGTTTTGGCGCGCGCTGGAACATTCGGCTATCGCGCGCAGAAATTCGTGACCCGTCACCGCGTGGGCGTGGCCGCGACGCTGGCCGTAATTCTCGCGCTCACCGCCGGCATTGTGATCGCCCTACGCAGCGCCGCCGTCGCTCGTGAACAGCGTCAGCTCGCCGAGCATCGTTTCGATATGGTCCGCAAGCTGGCCAACTCGGTGATGTTTGAGATTCACGATTCCATCGAGAGACTCCCCGGCTCAACGCAGTCGCGTGAACTGCTGGTGCGCCGCGCGCAAGAGTATCTGGACAGCCTGGTGCGTGAGAGTATCGACGACCCGACGCTGCAGCAGGAACGCGCCGAAGCTTATCTGCGCATCGGGGACGTGCTGGGGAATCCGTCCCGCCCCAACCTGGGAAACGCGCGCCTGGCGCTCGAGAACTACACCAAATCGCGCGACCTGGCGCGGGTGTTGGTGGCGCGTGACGATGGCGCGTCGTATCGTCCGCAGCTTGCGACGGTGCAGGAGCGCATCTGCGCGATCGAAATGGGCATGGGAAACTTTCGCGATGCGCTGACGAGCTGCGGCGAAGCGGTGGAAGTGCGCGACGCCATCGCCAAAGAGTCCCCCACCGACAAGCTCGCCCAAGCCAACTTGGGTTACGCCGTGCAGGCCATGGCCTCGCCGCATCTTTCGCTGGGCGATTTCAAACGCGCCAAGGAATTCCGCTTGAGAGCCGTGACAGTTTTTGAAGAGCTGGTCAAAGCTGATCCGCAGAATCCCGCCATGCAATTCAATCTGGGCGTGGCGTATACGCGCCTGGCCGGCGTCGAGGAGCAGCTCAAGGAATATCCCGCCGCGCGCGATCACGTAAAGCAGGGGCTGGCCGTGATGCAGGCCCGCGCCGCAGCACGACCCGACGACGCGCGCGCGCAACTGGAGCCGACCTTCGGTTTGCAGCGGCTGGGCAGCATCCTTATCGAAATGGGCGATCCCAAGGGTGCACTGGAAGCCTTTCAGAGCGCACTGCCGATTCGCCGCCGCCTCGCGGAATTGGATCCGCTGGACGCGCGCGCGCAATTGAACCTGGCCAATAACTATGAATCGGTCGGCTTCACTATGATGCTGCTAGGCGATGCGAAAGGCGCGCTCGAACATCACCAGGCGCAGCGCAAGCTGGCCGAAGGGCTGGTCGCAAAGGATCCCGCTCGGATTGAGCATCACACGGTTCTGGCAGCCGCGTATGAAGGCATTGGCTCCGCATCGAGATACTACGCGCAACACGCCGCATCGCAAGCCGAACAGGTGCGGCACTGGAAGGAAGCCCGGCCTTGGTTCGAGCGTGCGTTGAAGATTTTCGACGATCTGGAGAAGCGCGCCTCTGTGTCCGCCGACTTGAACACCATCCACGAACGTCTGAAAAAGGAAATCGCTGAGTGCACTGCGGGCGCCGGAGGCGTACAACCCTAGCTCGCCGGCACGAATGCCGACCCCACAGCTACTCTTCTTCTTCCTCTTCCCCAGTCCTCGCCGCTCGCGCCGCCGCGATAATCTTCTCCGCCTGCGGACCCGGCACGAAATCGTAGTGCGAAAATTCCATGCTGAACGACGCACGGCCCTGCGTCATGGAGATGAGATCGTTCTGGTAGTTCAGCATCTCCGACATAGGCGCCTGCGCCTTAACGATCTGTGTCCCGCCCTTGGTATCCATGCCGGAAATGCGTCCGCGGCGACCGTTCATGTCGCCCATCAGATCGCCCGCGAACTCGACCGGCGCCTGCACTTCCACGTTCATCACGGGCTCGAGCAGCGCCGGCTTGGCGGCTTCCATCCCCGCTTTGAAAGCTTTGCGCGCGGCCAGCTTGAAAGACATTTCCGACGAATCCACATCGTGATACGACCCGTCGTAGACAATCACCTTAAAGTCCACCACTGGATAACCGGCCAGATAGCCTTTCTCCGCGGTTTCGATGATGCCCTTTTCGATGGCCGGGATGAAATTCTTGGGAATCGACCCGCCGAAAATCTCGTTTGCGAATTCGAACTTGCCGCCGCGCGGAAGCGGCTCCATCTTGATCCAGCAATCGCCGAACTGGCCGTGACCGCCGGTTTGTTTTTTATGGCGGCCCTGTACGTCGGCCTTGCCGCGAATGGTTTCGCGATACGGAATCTTCGGCGCGTGCAGCTCCACATCCACGCCGTAGCGTCGTTTCAAGCGGCTGACGATAATCTCAACGTGCTGCTGCCCGCAGCCCGCTAGCAGAAATTCCTTGGTCTGCGGATCGCGATAAAACCGCAGCGCCTTATCTTCTTCGAGAATTTTCTGAATCGCATGCCCCATGCGATCTTCGTCATTACGCGTCTTGGCCGCGATGGCGTAGGCGATCGAAGGCTCCGGCAGCACCACCGGCGGATATGCGATCAGCGAAGTTTTCTCGGCCAGCGTGTCGCCGGTTAGTGATTCCTTGAGTTTCGCGACGCCGCCGATGTCGCCCGCGTGCAGCTCAGTCAACGGCAGGTTAGTCTTGCCCAGCATCGCTCCAATGTGCGAAAGCCGCTCGCCGCCGTTGGTCCGCGCGTTCACCAGGTTGGCGTCGTTCCTGAGCACGCCTGAAATCACCTTGAAGTACGACACGCGTCCCGCGAACGCATCCGCGGCGGTCTTGAAAATGAAAACCGAGACTGGTTCGGAATCCTTGATTTTGCGCTCGGCTTCCTTTCCGTTGAGCGATCCCTTCCAGGTCCCTACGTCGCCCGGTCCCGGAAAATTCTCCACGCAAAAATTGAGAATTAAGTCGCTCGCCACGTTGTGCAGCGCGGAGGCGCACATCACCGGGAAAATGCGGCGGGTGCGTACCGCCTCCCGCAAGCCATCCTGGAAATGATCCGCGGAAAGGGTTCCCGATTCGAAGTATTCTTCGAGTAGCGCGTCGTTGCCTTCGGCGACCATCTCCATCAGCGCCTCTTGCGCCGCCTTCGCCGCATCGGCCAAATCGCCCGGAACGTCAGTCTCCTTGCCTTTGCCGTCGCCGTCCCACGTATAGGTGTACGCCTTCATGCGCACCAGGTCGACCACGCCCTTGAAATCCTTCTCGGCGCCGATGGGCAGGTGAATCGGAATCGCGGTGCGCCCGAACACCGATTGCACGCTCTCCAGCACGCGGTCGAAACTGGAGCGCTCGCGATCCAGTTTGTTAATGATCACGCCGCGCGGCAGCAGAAATTCTTCGCCGAACTGCCAGACCTTTTCAGTCTGCACTTCGACTCCCGCCACGCCGTCCACCAGCACCAGCATCGCGTCCGCCGCCACCATGACCGATCGCGTGTCATTGATGAAAATGTTAAACCCCGGCGTGTCGATGACGTTGATCTTTTTCTTGGTCCATTCCACCGGCGCGATAGCCGAAGTGATGGTGATCTTACGCGCGATCTCTTCGTCGTCGTAATCGGTGAGCGTGTTGCCTTCCTCCACGCGGGTCAGGCGATCGATGGCCTTGGCGGTGTACAACAGCCCGGCCGCAAGTGAGGTTTTTCCGGAGTGGCCGTGCCCGGCCAGAGCAACGTTCCGGATGTCGTTGGTGTCGTAGATCTTCAACTCGGAAGGACTCCCTTGAAGGATTCGGAATTGAGGATCTTATCACAATCCGGTTACTCCCGACGTAAGCTGACGGTGACACTCGGGCAGTCCCGCCGTCTAACGTCGGCATGAAGCCGCTTCTTCTATTGGCCCTCAGCGCGGCGGCCGTGTTCCCCGCGTTCGCGCAGCAGCAACCGCCGCCCTTCGTTTACCCGGTTCCGCCGGACGCGCAGGTGGTTCGGCTGAAAGACGTGGTGTATAGCCGGGCCGGCGGCCGCGACGTTCAGATGGACTTCTATCGCCCTACCAGCGCCGCCGCCGGCGCGAAGCTGCCTGTCCTGATCTTCTCCAATTTCATCGGCGGGAATCCCCAGCGCGAATGGAACATCTACACCGGCTGGGCGCGCGTCGCCACCGCGTTCGGATTCGCAGCCATCAATCCCGACAGTCGTAACGACGCGACCGAAGAAGATTTCCTGGCGCTCGTTGCGTACCTGCGCGAGCACGCCGCCGAGCTGCGCGTGGATCCAGACCGCATCGCCGTATATGCAGCATCCGCACACGTCTCGACTGCGCTTCCTTTCCTGCAAAGTACTCGGCGGCCAGCCGCGGTGAAAGCCGCGACGATGTATTACGGCGCCGGAAACGTCGAGCAGTTCCGGAGCGACCTGCCGCTACTGTGGGTCCGCGCGGGGCTCGATCGGCCGGGACTCAATCAGGCCATAGGCGACCTGGCGGGGAAGGCCATTCGCCAGAATGCACCCGTGACGCTGCTCAATCATGCGTCGGGTTATCACGGATTCGAGACGCTCAATAACGACGAGACTTCGCGAGCGGTAATCGAACAGACGCTTCGATTCCTTGCCAAGGCAGTCACGCCTGAGTATCAATCCGCCTTCGCCGCGGGACGTCTGGAAGCCGAGGCGTCGGGCGCATCGCTCGCGGGCGATCACGCGCGTGCAGCTTCACTTTACGCCGGAATGGTGAAGGATCGTGGCAACGATATTCGATTTCTTATGTCCTACGGTGAAGCGCTGCTCGGCGCGAAGCGGTATCGCGAAGGGCGCGCGCAGTTCGATCGAGTTAAGCAGATCGGCGGCGCGGGTCCGCGCGATCTGGGATTGCCAGCCGCTCGGGCGAGCGCACTGGATGGCGATGCGGATGCCGCCATTGCCTGGTTGAAATCGATTCCGAAACGCTTCCTGCCCGCCTCCTCGCTCACCGATCCGGCGTTCGATTCGTTACGCAGCCGCGCCGATTTCAAGGAACTTTTGCAGTAGCACGTGACGCTGCTTCGGGCCTGTGGCGCGGGCTTTAGCCCGCAGCGCCGGCTTGAGCCGGCGTCAATAATGCAATCTCAAGAACGATACGGTCCCACCCGCAAATGTCAATACGAACAGATTGTCGTACTCGGGATCCTTTATCTCGAACGTCGGTCCGCCCAGCAGCGCGATCACATCCGGAATCGTGTTGCTGTGACCGACAACGACCACTACACCATCCTGTTTCTTGATCGCGATTGCGAGTGCGGCGGATTCATCGATCACCTGCGGCTGCAGTTTCAGCCGGTCGGCCAGCGGTTTTGCGGTCTGCTGCGTTCGCTGCTTATTGGTGACGAAGATGACTTTCACCGGCACATCCGCCAGAATCCTGGACAGCGTCAAGGCGCGCTGCTGGCCGGCTGCGCTCAACGGAGGATCCTCCTTTGACATGCTCCCGGCGGCCTTGGCCATTTTGCCGGTGGTCATCGCACCGGCCTTTTCCGCGTGCCGGACGAAGATGACGGTGGACGCCGCGACTCCCCAGGCCGGAATCGCCAGCAGCGCAAGCGCAAGTAACAGAAGCGATCGGAGCTTTTTTCGCAGAATAGTGCGAGGATAACACGCGGGTCCGCTGACTAACCTGTCGCTCGACCAGAACGGATAGGGTTACGATTTACGTGAAACATTTGTCGGATCGGTCACTCTACAATCGTGCCTCCGTCTCCCTCCACTTGCCCAGAGAAGGAGTTTCTTACCGCAGCCCTCAGTCAGGCACGCGTACAGTACGCTTCTGCAACCAACCAACTGGAAACGATGGATGCTGCGGATTTCAAAGCTGCAATGCAGCGAGCGCACGAAGCTAAGGGGGCTTACGAGTCGGCCAGGGAAGCGCTAAAGGCCCACGTCAAGGATCACGGCTGCTAACGTGAACTGATACTCTAAATCTGAAATCCACCTTTCGCTGGAGGAGCACTATGAAGATCCTTCCGATCCTGGCCTCGAGTCTCGGGCTCGCTTTGGTTGCTTTGGCTGACGAACCTGCGACTAACGGCAAGGCCACCAACCCGGCCGCAATTGTCTACGACGATCAGTCGGCGTTCAACTACATCAAGACGCTCGCGGGAAGTTGGGAACGCATGGGCGCCGCCAATCACGAGCATGGTGCCAGCTCCTCCGTCGTCAGTTTCAAGATCTCGGCGGCGGGCAGCACTGTCATGGAAACCTACAATGCTGGGCGGCCCAACGAAATGGTATCGGTCTATCACATGGACGGGAAAACCCTGCTCATGACCCATTACTGCGCACTGCACAACGCTCCCGTGATGAAGTTCAGAAAAACCGACAAGCCCGGTGAGATCAAGCTCGACTTCTTCGGGGGCACGAACTTCGATCCCAAAGTGGACGCGCACGCGCATGAAGGGCTGATCCGCATCAAGGATCCGAATACTTTCGAAGTGACTTCGATCGGATATGCGGGCGGTAAGCCGCTAGCGCCCACCGTCTCTGTGATGAAGCGCAAAGATTAGATCCGCGTATCGGAGCTAACCGGGGCCTCCCGTTGGAATGGTACGCCCGATAGGATTCGAACCTATGACCTTTTGCTCCGGAGGCAAACGCTCTATCCAGACTGAGCTACGGGCGCGTGTTTCTATCTTAGCTCGATTCGAGTTGGACTAGACTCGCGGACGGTTCATCATCCCTGTGCACGTCTGTGCCAGGAAGGCCACTTGCATGCGGCCCCTCATTTGCGAGACACTAACAGGTTTTCCCAGGGGTGATTTCTCGTAAATGCGGGTGAGAATTTTATATCACGATCATTGCTTCGACGGCGCAGCTTCTGCAGCGTTTTTCAGCCGATTTGTCGAGGCTAAATTTCACCCCGGGGCGGAGTTCGCTTTTACGGGGCTGGCACATAAAGCGTCGCAGCTCTTCGAGCCGGGCCTGTTCGACGGCGACGTCAACGCCATCGTCGATTTCAAGTACTCTACCGATCCTAAGCTGACCTGGTGGTTCGATCATCATCAGAGCGCCTTCCTCACGCCCGAAGATGCGGAGCATTTTCGGCGCGATACCAGCGGGAAGAAGATGTACGATCCCAGCTACCGCTCCTGCACCAACTACATCGCCACCATTTCGCGAGAGCGCTTCGGATTCGACGCGCCCGACCTGGCGGAGCTGGTCAAATGGGCCGACATCGTCGACGGCGCGCAATACGCGGACGCGCAGGAAGCCGTGGAACTGCGCTCCCCCGCGACGCGGCTGACGCTGGTGATCGAAGGATCGAATGGCTCGGAAATGGTGCAGAAAATCATCCGCAAAATGCGGCATCAGACGCTGGCCCAAATCGAGGCCGATCCGGAAATTCAGGCGATCTACCAGCCGCTGTACCAGCGCCACCTAAGCTCGATTGATGTAATCCGCAAGCATTCGGTGTGCACGGATGGTGTGGTGTTTTTCGACCTGGTGGCCGAACACATGGAAGGCTACAACAAGTTCATCCCGTATTACCTTTTCCCGCAGGCGACGTACACGGTTTCGGTGAGCACCTCGAGTTTCCGCACCAAGGTTTCGGTGGGGTCGAATCCGTGGGTGACCGAGCCGCTGAAGTACAACCTGGCATCCATCTGCGAGCGCTACGGCGGCGGCGGCCATCCCAAGGTCGGCGCCATCAGCTTTGAAACCGGCGAGGTGGACAAGGCTCGCAAAGCGGCACAGGAAATCGCGGCAGAGCTGCAGAGCTAGAGGTGGTCGAGCGCCACAACCTGGATGGGGGTGCGAGCGAAGTCGCTGCCTTTGGCGAGAATCGGTTCATCGCGGAGCTCGGCGAGTGCGTAGACGCAACAGTCGCCGAGGTTGAGTCCAGCAGGGTGACGCCCTTTGCCGTATTTTCGCCAAGCTCGCTGTGCCGCTTTAGCTTGAACTTCATCAAAGGGTATAACTTCTACACGAGCGCCTTGGAGAAGGAACTCGAGGTGTTCCATCAAAATTGATCCCCATCGGCCTTCGACCACGATCGAAGCTTCAACCAGCGTGACGGCCGACATGACGCACTTCGCGCCAGCCATGGCGCGCACCATCGCTGGACCCTCAGCCTCCCGATGGACGATAGCTACCAGCGCCGACGAATCAATGACCATCTTCAGCGCGGAACACCGATCTCATCGTAGCCAATGATTTCGTCATCGGTCCGGTCATCAAGAATCGGCAGCTTCGGGAAGGCCTTGACGATCTGCTGGAGCTTTTCGAGGCGCCGGGCACTCTCCTTCTCGGCCGATTCCCGCTCCAGCTTCTCGCGGAGTGCTTCACGCACCGCACCGGTTAGCGACAGCCCCCTCCTGTCGGCGATCTTCCGAGCCATCTTGTAGACCTCAGGGTCCTTAATATTCAAGGGGGGAACAGACTTCCGCACGATTACTCCATTCCTCCTTATTTTACTCCATCCCTTTTTCGCTTGACAGAAGGCGCATGGTCGCGGATACTCCTATCAAGCGTCTATGGGAAGAGACAAATCCACCGGAGAACTGGTTCAAGGCACGCTGGACATGCTGGTACTGAAGACCCTCACGCGCGGCACGCAGCACGGCTGGGGTATTGCGCAGTTCATTCACAAAATCTCGGACGACGTGCTGCGAGTAGAAGAGGGTTCGCTTTATCCGGCGCTTCACCGGATGGAGCTGGAGGGATTGATCGCGTCCGAGTGGGGGCTTTCGGAGAATAATCGCCGCGCCAAGTTTTACAAACTGACCGCGGCGGGGCGGAAACGGCTGGCGACCGAAGCGGAGAGCTGGAACCGGCTGTCCGGCGCAATCGCGCGCGTGATGCAGACGGCGTGAGGTGCGTTTTATGAAATGGCTTGGCAAAACTGCGTTGAGAATTTGCGGATTGGTGCGGCGGCCGAAGCTCGATCGCGACTTGGATGACGAACTTCGCTTTCACCTCGAGATGAACGCCGCGCACGGCAAAGAACAGAAGCGCTTCGGCAACGCGACCGCGATCAAGGAGGCCTGTCGGGATTTGTGGACATTGGGATCGCTCGAAATCTGGTGGCAGGACCTGCGTTACGCGCTTCGCGTTCTGCGCAAGAATCCGGCGTTCACGATCGTGGCGGTGCTGACGCTGGCGCTCGGGATCGCGGCAAACACGGCGATTTTCAGCGTGGTGAACGGCGTGATGCTGCGCTCGCTTCCCTATCCGGAAGCGGACCGGATCGCGATGCTGTGGACCAGCACCCCCACGCACGGCGTCACCGAGCGCCCGACCAGCATTCCGAATTACGAAGACTGGCGCACGCAAACCCGCAGCTTCGATGAGTTGGCGTTCTATGCCGATTTCAACCATGGAGTGCTGGCCGGAGCCGACGTCGCCGAATCGGAAATGGTGTGGTACACGTGGACCTCGCCAAACTTCTTCCGCGCGTTGGGCGTGAAGCCGGAGCTGGGACGCGCCCCAACTGATGAAGAGTTTTCGCGCGCCGACCGGGTGATCGTGCTGGGGCATGCGCTGTGGCAGCGGCAGTTCGGCGGCTCACCAGCGGTGCTGGGCCGCGTGATCAATCTCAATAACATCGATTTTCAGGTAATCGGCGTCATGCCGCCGGGCTTTCATTTTCCCGAGGAAAGATTTGAGGCGTGGGCGCCGGCCACTGCCAGCCGCTGGTGGTCGGAGTATCGGATGAATCGTGGACGGGGCGCCGTGTCGGTCTTCGGACGCTTGCGCGCGGGCGTGAACATGCAGCAGGCGCGGGCGGAAATGACTACGCTCGCCGCGGCTCTCGAGAAACAGTATCCACTTGCGAACGGAATGAGCTCGGTGAACCTGGTGCCGCTCAGTGTGCAGATACTCGGCACGACAGTTCCGTTCATGCTCACGATTCTGTTGGGCGCGGTGGCGTTCGTACTGCTGATCGCGTGCGCGAACGTAGCGAATCTTTTGTTGGCGCGCGGTGCCTTCCGCGAGCGAGAGTTCGCGATGCGCACAGCACTCGGCGCGAGCCGCGGTCGACTCATTCGGCAAATGTTGACCGAGAGTGCGGTGCTGGCGCTGATTGCCGCGTGTGTCGGGTTACCACTCGCGGCGTTGGGTGTCGATCTTCTCGTCCGGCTGGGACCGCAGAACATTCCGCGCTTGAGCACGGTGACGATCGACGGACGCGTGCTGCTGTTCACGATAGGCGTCAGCGTGCTGGCCGGGCTGTTATTCGGGCTGGTGCCGGCGCTACGCATGCCCGCCAGTGCAGTGGGCACGACCGTCCGGCGCTCGCGACTCCGCGGCGTACTGGTTGTCGGCGAGTTCGCGCTGGCGATGCTGCTCCTCACGGGCGCGGGTCTGCTAATCCGCAGTTTCATCGCGGTGCTGGCCGTCGATCCCGGGTTCGATCCGAAAGGCGTGCTGACCCTACGGATGAGTATTCGTAACCCCGCACAGATCCGTGAGGCGATGGACAGGATTCGCGCACTACCCGGCGTGCAAGCTGTCGGCACCATTAACGGAATCTTCTTCGAGGCCGGCCCGAAGGCCATCGGCGTAGGAACATTTCACGAAGTCGAAGGCCGTCCTATGGAACCGCGCGATCAATGGAAGCCGCTGGTGATTACGCCCAACAGCGGCGAAGTCTTTCGCGCCCTGGGAATGCGGCTATTGAAGGGCCGGTTGCCGGATGATCGCGACGACGAAAGAGCGCCCCCAGTGGTCGCGGTCAACGAAACCTTCGCGCGTCGCTTCTGGCCGGGTGAGAATCCAATAGGGCGCCGGTTCAAGTCGACCTTCCTCACAGGCAGGATGGAGTGGATCACCGTCGTCGGCGTGGTGCAGAACCTGCGCAATATGGGTTTGGAAAAGGAACCGGTCTCGCAAATGTTCCCATCCGACAAGCAGGGCAAACCGGGCGCCCATCTGTTAATCCGCACGTCTACCGATCCGCTGGCGTTGATCGCAGCGGTACGTGACGTGGTGCGCGGGATCGATCCGCGCGGCGTAGTGTGGGAGATCGGAACGCTGGAGCAGCAACTTGCGTCGCAAACCGCGCAGCGGCGATTCCAGGCGTGGCTTCTCGGTTTGTTCTCCGCGATCGCCGTGGTGCTGGCCGGCGTCGGAATCTACGGCCTGCTACATTACTCGGTCGCCCAGCGGACACGCGAGATCGGGGTGCGGATCGCACTCGGCGCTCGCAGGGGCGACGTAGTGAAAATGGTCCTGCGCGAGGGAATGTTACTGGCAGCGGTGGGCGTCGGCGTGGGAATCGTCGCGGCGCTGGCGTTGACCCGATTGATCGCGAGCCTGCTGTTCGGAGTCGCAGCGGACGACGCTTTGACGATCGGCTTAGTGGCGACCCTGCTGCTGATGGTCGCGTGCGCAGCGTGCTACATCCCGGCGCGGAGGGCGACGCGAGTGGATCCGATGACAGCTTTGCGCTGCGATTAATGCGTGGCCGGTTCCATGCCGAAGCGGCGCAACAACAGAAACTCAGATAAATTGTCGGTGGTGAGCAGCCCCAGAAGTTTTTCGTTCTCCATCACCAACGCGCAGCGTCCGGCCTGTGCCATGAGCGGCAATACTTCGGCGAGATCTTTGGTCGGCTCAAGCGAAAGAAAATCGCGATCCATCACGCCCGCGACGTAAGCTTCGGGACCTTCCGATGCGAGCGCCTTCATCAACAGGTTGCGTCCGAGCAGTCCGACCACTTGCTCGCTGTGTACCACCGGAAAATCCTGTTGCGATGTCGAAAGCAGAAGATTCGCGGCGTCGCGAATGGTAGAGCCGTGATCCAGCGTGTGGTATTCGGTGATCATCGCGGCGCGCACCGGAATCCCATGGGTGAGCGTGCGGCCCAGCGCGGCGGCGCCTTCCTGCGCGGCGCCCAGGTAAATAAAAAACGCGAAAAACACCAGCATGAACTGGCCGCCCGGCGCGAGCAATCCGTACAGCCCCATGCTCATCGCCAGCATGCGGCCCATCCAGGCGGCGATCCGGGTGGCCTCGTCCTCGGGTCGTATCAGTGAAAGCAACGCGCGCAGAATGCGTCCTCCGTCCATCGGAAACGCGGGTAGGAAATTAAAGGCCGCCAGCAGCATGTTCCCCACTGCCAGACGAGCCAGAACGTTGCCGTCGCTCGGATGGGTCAGATCGGAAAGATGGATTCCGAGCGGCAGGTGCATCGCCCTCATGTACCCAAAAATGCTGAGCGAGATTACAACATTCACCAGCGGGCCGGACAGCGCAATCCAGAACTCCTCCGCGGGTTTAAGGCTGCGTTCCATGCGAGCCAGGCCGCCGATCGGGAACATGACGATCTCCAGCGTCTTCACCCCGAAGCGCGAAGCCACCCAGGCATGCGCCATTTCATGCAGCAGCACGCTGAACAGCAGCCCCGCCAGAAAGATCGCATAGCTGGCGCCGGACTCCTTGGCGCCCAGGTCGATGACCACCAGGAAAATCAACAGCAGGAGGAAGGTGAAATGCAGACGAATCGGGACGCCGAGCATCCGGAACGCGCGGACGGTTCCCGCAGTACTATTACGACCGGAAAGGGGCCGCGTCTGCTCCACAGATTACACGATAACAGAGAGTGGCCTAGATTAGCCTAAGTGAAACAACTGAGGCCGGTTAGGGAATTTAACAGAGATCTTGGCAGGCGAACCGGATCGCCCACTCTACGGATTTAGAGTGGCCAGCGGCGCGGCGCAGTACTACCCTGGCTCTTGCGGCTGGGCAGCGGACCGGGGCCATCCGCGGCCCCCGAGCGTCGCGCGGGACTATTCGAAAAATCCAATTCCGCTTCTTCGAACTTCACCGGACGATCCAGAATCATTTCGACCGTAGTGCCTTTGGCGAGCACTGCATCCGGACCGCGCGTAAACAGGACGGCGGCAAGTCCTGCAGCCGCACCCGCAGCCGCGCCGATTCCAGCGCCCATTCCCGGGGTCTTGGTTGCAAGACCGATCAACGCGCCGGTGCTCGCTCCGGCCGTGGTGGTCTCGGCGATGGTACGCATGTCGCCCGACTTGTTGCCTTCGCTGCTGATTTTTCCTTCGGTGCGATCTAGCACTTCGCTCGCGCGCCCATCCAGGCCGCTAATGGTGCCGCGAAAATCGCGTGTGACACCGTTGGGCAGCGTGAGCGAATCGAAGCGCAGATAAAACTCGCCGCGGCCTTTCACTTTGCCCGGACGCTGCACCTGGGTCACAGTTCCCGCGACATAACTGCCCGGAGGGATCGCCATTTTTCCGTTCACGACGATCGGAAATACGGTTTCGAGATACACCCGATCGCCCGGCGCAGCATGTTTGGTGCTGATGCTGTTGATCAGGCTGAGCGGGAGACGCGTGCCAGGATCCACCTGATACATTCGCACCTCCGGCGCTTTGGCGTCGGGGGATTTGGCTTCAGGAGTTTTGACCTCGAGCGGCTTGGTGTCGGCGGCGACCTTATCGTCAGCCCTTGGCGATTCCTGCGCGGCGATTGCGCCCATTGCCGCAATAAGCGCCGCGAATATCAGCCCCGTCAAACGCTGCATCATGCCGGATTTCTCCTTCTTTCAGCTTAGCTTACTTGACGTATTCCCCAGCACTCGGGTTTCGATTCACTGCAACGGCAAAAAACGTCCAGCCGGGCTGGAGATGCTGCCCGTCGAGATGCGGATTTCGGGATCGGAAGGCGCGTCGTCCGGAATTCTGAAATTGATTTGGAACAATCCGGCGAATCCGGGCGCGACGCCGGCGTAGCGAAGACTTTCTGGAGGCGCGGCGACTCCATTCAGTAAGACGCGAAAATCGGCGCTGCGTTGGAGCGGCGCGGCCGCCTGCGGAATCTGATTGGATATAGCAGGCGGAATGGTGGGACCGAGCCCGGTGGCCCACAGTGTGATGATTTCTCCGCGCCGCGCAGGCGCATCGTGCGTGGCGACCGATCCGTTCCCGTGCGTGGCCAAAATAGTTCGCACGTCGGTCTGAAAAAGCGACGGCGCGGTAGCTTCGAGAGCGATCGTAATGGGCGGTCCAGCACGACCGTCGATAGTGAGTTGCACTACTGCCGGACCAGGGGCCAACAATGTCGGGATCAGAAAATTTACCTGCGTGGGTGAAACGTAGTAGAGGTTCGCCGAGATCTGATTCACCAGAACGCGCACACCCGAACCGATCAACACCGTGGGCAGAATTCCTCCGCGAATATCGTCCGGGCCGATCGCGACTATGTTATTGGCAAGATCGACGCCGTAAATTGTGACGAAGGTATTCGGCGCGAATAGGGCCGTCACGTTCGCGGCGGAGTTAGCGATGCTCTCGGCGGTGTAGAAAGGCGCTGCACCGGTGCCGCTCGTATCGGCCAGCAAGGGCCCGAAAGCGAGGGCTGCCACCAAACGCAGGGCAGCCACTGACCTTACTTTAGCAGCGTCGCCAGGAAGTCGGGGATTTCAAACACGGCCCGGTTCCGAATGCGCGCCGCACCCGCGCGAAATTTATCCAAGGAGCCGAGCATTTCCTGAACCGCCGGGGCGATCGCGCGGAAATTCGGCAGGACCAGTCCCACTTCGTGTTCACGCACCCAATCGGCGTTGTAGCGCTCCTGTGGGAGCGTCCAGGCATTGCGTTCGACGATCACCGGGAGATGCATGGCCATCGCTTCGCTGATGCTGCCGGGGCCGGGTTTGCCGATGAAGAAATCGGCGAGTCGCATGAAGTGCGGAACCTCGCTGGTAAATCCTTCCACGTGACGCGGAGCGGCAGCGGGCAGCGCGCGGAGCTTTTTCGCCAGCGATTCGTTGCGCCCGCAGATAAAGATGAGCTGCGTATCGGGCAGGCGTCGCGCGATCTCAAGCATCACCTTCGAGCCTTGTCCGCCGAACAGCACCACGCCGGTTGGACGGTTGGCGTCGAGACCGAGGCGCGCGCGTTCGGCGGCGCGGTCGATCGTAATCTCTTCGTAAAATTTGGGTCGCATGATCATGCCCGACGCGCGAAAGATGCGCGATTCGGCGTGACCCAAGGCGCGCGCCTGTTCGACGGCTTTATCGGTCCCGCAGACCAGGAACTGCTCCTGTCGCTCGATCCAAAAGTGCGGCGGATAGTCGGCCATATCGGTGAGGATCGTCACGTAGGGCGTTTGCGGGCGCGCGGCGCGCAGGCTCTCGAACAGGACGCGGTTGAAGTTCGGAACCAGCGAGACCACCAGGTCGGGCTGGGTCGCGGTCCAATGCGCTTTTAGCACGCGTAGCGTGGGGCCATGGTACAACCGGATTACGCCATGCACGAATTGCAGGCCCTGAGCCGATCCCAGCGTCCAGCCTTTCGCCAGCATCAGGTTGTAAATATCCTGCAGGCGAATACCAGTGATTTTGCGAAAAACGTCCAGCGGGTCAAGCACTTCCTGAAGATTGACCAGGCGGATTTCCCACGGCCTGGCCTGCTCGTCGATGACCGATTTCAGCGCGGTAGCGGCGGCCCGATGGCCTCCTCCGGCATCGAAATAGATGAAATCAATCTTCTTCACGAGTGTTTTATAGCACCGTCATCCGGATGTGACGCCAGGGCCCTAAAACGATAGCATGGCTGTTTCTCACTACCTTTTGCACGCGGACGAACGGCTGATGCGGCACGTGCTGCGCTGGCAGGCTCCGCGCTGGTTACGGATCTGGATGCTGGCCTCGACGCGCGGGGGCGACGGGTGGCTGTGGTACGGCCTGGCATTGATCCTGGCGATCTTCGGCGGCGACGACCGGTACGCGGCGATCGGAGCGGAGGCGCTGGCGACCGGAATGGGCATCGCGGTGTTGCTGACGCTGAAGCCCGCAATCGGACGCACGCGGCCGTGCGGCCTCGAACCGCATTGCTGGGCCACGCTGCTTCCTCCGGATCGTTTCTCGTTCCCTTCGGGACACACCATCACGGCGTTTGCGACGGCGGTGTCGATCAGCATGTTTTATCCGGCGGTTCTTCCCGTGCTGTTGTTCTGCGCAGTGAGCATCGCTGCTTCGCGAATCATTCTGGGCATGCACTACCTGAGCGATGTGCTGGCGGGCGCGGCGATCGGGACGTTGCTGGGGTATGGATCGGTCGCGTTGATGACGGCGATCAGTTGACGTCCAGCGCGGTGAGCGTCGAGGCCAGAACCTCGGCGAAATTCGCGCCACTTTCCGACCACAACGTCCGTCGATCCGGAGCGAGCACGCGATCCACATCACCCACCAGGTGCAGCAGGCTGCGGATGTTTTCCTGCACGACACGCGTATCAGCGCCCTTTTGAGGAAGGAAGCGTGCGTCCAGACCGAAGTCGATGCGCAGATGATCGCCGCTCTCGTTTTCGAACTCGGGACCGAAACATAAGAGCGTGACCGGAGCGGGCCCGAGTTTCCAATCTCGACTTTCGCCAACTTCCAATTGCCACAGATCCCAGAAGGCGTCGATCAGCGTGCAGCAATCGTCGGCCGCGAATTCGCGCGCGGCATTAAGAACGACCGCGGGCTCAGTGCCCAGCGGGAACTCGCGCTCGATCAGCGGCGGCTCGGCGTGCTCGATCGCGTACACTCGCAACACGGGCCCTCGCTTGGCCAGCTTCGAAAAGGGGAAGCGCTCGAGCAGTCGCTCGAGCTGGCGCAGTCGGTCGGCGCCGTTGGGGCGGAGCCAGATGGAAAGGTAGAGGCGATCGGGCATAGGCGCGACCTAATTATCCGACTACGCTCTTCAACGCCGCGATCGCGCGATCGACGTCTTCCTTGGTGTTGTACAGATGCGCGGAGAAGCGCAGCCCGTGTGACGGGCCGCGATCGATCTTCGAAATCGCCACGCGATGGCGCGAATACAGCGCGTCGTAGTGCGGCTTCACGTTGGCTTCGCCGGTCGTGATCTTCACTACGCCTGCCGAAAGCTCGGGCTGACGATTGGTACGCAGCTCGGCGCGCACGCCGCCGAGTTGTTCCTTGAAATATGTCGCGAGCCAACGCATGCGCCCTTCGATATGTTTAATGCCGATCAAATTGACGAAGTCCAGCGCCGCGTCGATTCCAGCAACGCGCGGATCGTCGCGCTGGCCGTAGACTTCGAGTTTCAGCGCGCCCGCAAGATCGTCCTTCCAACCGGCCGTGACGATGTAGGGCCAGACTTCGGCGGCGCGCTCCTGGCGGACGTAGAGAATCCCGGCTTCCAGCGGTCCCATGAGCCACTTGTGCGTACTGGCCGAATACGAATCGCAACCCATGTCCTTGAGGTTGAGGTCCATCGCCGCGAAGGTCTGCGCGCCGTCGACGTGAATCCACTGCACCCCTCGGCGGCGGCCCAACTCGCAAAGTTGCTTCACCGGAAACATCAGACCGTTGATGTTGGTGACGTGCGTGATCGCCAGCACGCGCGTGCGAGCGGTGATTGCCTGGTCGAACGAGGAAACCAGCGCGTCGATACTCGGTGCGGGAGCCGGAGTCGGGACGGTTTTGATCACGATACCGTGCCGCTTGGCCCGAATCATCCAGGCCTCGCGATTGGACTGGTGATTATCGCCCGCGATCACCACTTCGTCGCCGGCCTTGAGGTCGATGCCGTTCACGATGGTGCAATTGCTTTCGCTGGTATTGCGCGTGAATGCGATTTCGCGCGCGTCGACGCGGAGCATCGCACCGATTTTCTTGCGCACGACTTCCGACATCTCGAGATATTTCTCGCGATTCTGAAACGAAGGGTTGGCCTGAAAATCGCGCTCGAATTTGTCGTACCGCTCGGTGACCGCGCGCGAGACCGGGCAAACGTTCGCGGCGTTGAAGTACAGCAGTCCGTCGTCCAGCGGAAATTGGCGCTGGACCATTTTCCAATACGCTTCGTTGGCGGGATCGACAGTGGCGGGCGCAGCTTGCAGCGTTTTGGTCAACGCAGCCCAGGAGACGGCGGCGGTGGACGCCGCACCGAAGAAATCGCGCCGGTTCATGAGGAGATTGTATCGCGCGGCGCACGGAGGAGGGATAATCTCCTTCGAGAACTCTATGGAAGATCGCCGCCTGACCCGCGTCACAAAAATCTGCCTGGCCTTGCCCGAATCGATTCGCGAAATTCATGGCAGCCATGCCAGCTTTGGAGTTCGCAAGAAAATCTTCACCTATTACCAGGACAATCATCACGGCGACGGGATCGTCGGGGTCAATTGCAAAGTGCTGAAGGGCGATAACACGCGGCTAATCGAATCCGAACCGCAAAAGTTCTTCATGCCGGCGTACATCGGCTCGCGCGGATGGGTGGGGCTGCGCCTGGATCGCGGCGCAGTGGATTGGGACGAAGTCGCGGAGCTGATCAAGGGCAGCTACTTATTAACCGCGCCGAAGACGCTGGCGGCGCGCGTTACCCTGACAATGTGATCACTGATCTGGTGCAGATCAAGCGGCTCGGCGAAAAGAAGCGCGAGGAAAACCTGAAATTCCGGCGCTACTTGAAGTCGCACGTATTCGTGGAGCGCCAGTTTCGGCACGCC
>DASYPO010000358.1:0-2424 GCA_036006545.1 Bryobacteraceae bacterium | reverse complement strand
CGGCACCGGGGACACGCGCCTTGCGATCGGGAGAAGCTTCCTGCGAAAGCCCCGGTAGCGCGTCGAATTCGCCCAGAATCGCGATCATCGGTTTGCCTTCGCCGAAGGTCGCGGTGAACGCCGTAGGCATATCGGCGACTCCGGCCTGCACGCGGAATCCAGCGCTGCGCAGTTCACTTTGCAGCAGCGCGGAGCTTTGTGTTTCCTTGTATCCGACCTCCGCCCATTCCCAGATCTTTCGCGAGACGTCGCCGAAGTGTGCGGCGCGGCTGTCGATGAAATCGCGCATCGAGGGCCGGTCGGCGGCGTGCATCACACCGGAGCAAGCGAGAAGAGAAAGAAGGAAACGCATGCCCGATGATAGAATAGAAACACCCGTTGGGAGGTCGTCTAATGGTAAGACTGCAGACTCTGGATCTGCGTATCGGGGTTCGAGTCCCTGCCTCCCAGCCACACCGGATTATTTAACTTTCCACTCCTGAATTCCCGATGACTGGCCGGTCTGCGAGGTGAGTTCCAAGCGCAGCCCGGTGGTCGACACCGGCTTGAACGTCACGCGATTGTACTGGTCTTTCGCGACTCCATAGGGATTCGAATTTTCGACTGGTTTCCATTCGGCCCCGTCCTTATAAAGAAGCCGCCACGACGCCGGCACGCGTACGCCGCCGCGACCCGTATCGTCGAACCAGTACAGTTCGCTTTCTGTCACCGTGGTCGCTTTCGGAAATGCGTATTCCACCCATTCCGTGCTGCCCTGTTTGGGCCACCAATCGAAGGACGAACCCGGCTCGCTCGAGGATTGCGGTTCCTCGCCATCGTGAATCGCATTCAATTCCATCCCTCGATGTCCCGGTGACGACGTGACCTTGGCCGTTACGGCGATGGTCGGCTGCGCAGCGGGTTTGGCGGCCGATTCTGTCTCTGGAATCCACACCAGCATCTGCCCGCGCCCGCGATTCGCCCACGCGTAATACGGAATCGCCGTGAACTCCTGATCGGTGCGCGTCACCTTACCGTTCGCGTCGTAGGCCATGGCGTACGCGCGGCCCTTTACCACCATCACGCCGTTCAGCAACTCCGGCTTGAACTCGGGGGTGAGTTGCGCAGCAGGCTGCAGCATCAGGTTGCGAACTTTGTTCCCTGGATTGTCGGCCCACTCCGCCGCAAACACAATGGGTCCGCGCTGAATCGCGACGCGGCCGCGATCCGCCAGCACCTGGTCGTTGGCCTTCACGCGGCGCACCGGCATCGGCAGCCGCAGATCTATGACGTCGCCAGCCTTCCAATTTCTTTTGATCGAAACGTAGCCTTGGTCGATCTTCAGTGCCACGTTGCCGCCGTTCACCGCCAGCGTCACCTTTTCGCGCGATTCATCCGAGTAGTGATACAGCGCGCCGGGGACCGGTTCTTCGCGCGCCCATCCCGGAATCCGCACGTGAATGGTCAGTGGACCGGGCTGGTCGGGCGCCACGAACAGTTTCACCACGCCGTTCCACGGATACTTCGTGTCCTGCGTGATGGTGACCTTGCGACCGTTGTCCAGCTTGATCTCGCCCCGGCTGGCCATGTACAGATTCACGAAAACTTCGTCGCCGCGCTGCGCATATACGTAGCCCGGGACCGACGCCAGAAAGCGCGTGATGTTGCTGGGGCAGCACGCCACGCCGAACCACGGACTGCGTGCGTGCTGGCCGTTCGACTCCAGTGGATTCGGATAGAAGAACGTCTTCCCATCGAGCGCCACGCCGGAGATCAGACCGTTGTACAGCGTCCGCTCCATCACGTCGATGTAGCGCGCATCCGCGTGCAACAGGAACAGCCGGTGATTCCAATAATCGTTGCCGACCGCCGCGCAGGTTTCGTTATACGCGGTCATGTTGGGAAGCTCGTAATCTTTGCCGAACGCTTCCCCCGCTCCCGTCGCGCCGATTCCGCCGGTGATATACAGCTTGCGATTGACCGTGTTCTCCCAGATGCGATCGATGGCTTTCACGTAGGCTGCGTCGCCGGTCAGCGCGGCCACGTCGGCCATGCCCGAATACATGTAGGTCGCACGCACCGCGTGGCCCACCGCTTCGGTCTGATCGACCACCGGCATTTGCGCCTGATTGTAAGTGCGATTTCGCGCGCGCGTTCCTTCCGGCAGCTTCACCGTATCCGGCCCGCGTGAGTCGAGCAGAAACTTCGCGAGATTCAGAAACCGATCCTCACCCGTCGCGCGATACAGCTTGGCGAGACCCATTTCGGTGATCTGGTGACCAGGCCAGATCACCTGCTTGCCCGGCCCGAAGGTCTGGTCGAGCAGATTCGCCGTCCTGAGCGCGACGTCCAACAATGTGCGCTTGCCCGTGGCCTGGTAATGCGCCACCGCCGCTTCATATAGGTGACCGAGGTTGTACAGCTCGTGACTGTCGATGGTTTCCA
>DASYPO010000357.1:0-3776 GCA_036006545.1 Bryobacteraceae bacterium | reverse complement strand
ACTCCTTCGCAAGAATCCACTGTTCGCCGCGAGTGCCGTGCTGACGCTCGCGTTCGGGATCGGCGCGAATACTTCGATCTTCAGCGTGGCCGACGTGCTGGCGTTGCGCTCGCTGCCGTACCAGGATCCCAGTCGTTTGGTCGCCATCGAAACTCGCAAGCCGCGCCAGCCCGAAGTGGATGCGTGGTCTTCCGCGCTCGATTTTTTCGATCTGCGTGAGCGCAATCAGTCCCTCAGCGCCGTCGCGGGAATTTCTCCGATCTGGAATGTGCCGTTGAGCAGCAACTCAGGTGCGGAACGCCTCGAAGCGCTCTACGTCTCCGCGGATTTCTTTCCGCTGCTGGGCGTCCAGCCCATCGCCGGACGTACGTTTCTTAAGAGCGAAGACGTGCGCGGCAAGCTGTCGAACGTAGTGTTGCTGTCGCACGCTTTCTGGCGACGGAAATTTGGAGAAAACACGTCGGCCATCGGACAGAAACTGAGTTTCGGTACCAGCGCCTACACCATCATCGGCGTGCTGCCCCCCGATTTCCGCTACCTGGGCGAACCGGTCTCGGGGACCGTCAGCGACATAGACATCTGGATGCCGCTCTCCGATAATCAACTGACGGGATCGGCGCGCGGCCTGCGTTTTCTGAAATTAATCGGGCGTCTGAAGCCCGGCGTGACGATGGAACAGGCGCGCGGCGAAATGCAGCGCATCGGCGCGGATCTATCCCAGCAGTTTCCCGACACGAATCAGGGATTCGAGTTAAGTTCGCTGCCGCTCGAAACGTTGATCGCGGGACGCGTGCGGCCCACCATGCTGTTGTTGCTGGCGGCCGTCGGATTGATCCTCTTGCTGGCTTGCGCCAATGTCGCGAATTTGTTGCTGGCGCGAACCGCGGCGCGACAAAAAGAAATCTCGGTGCGCGTGGCGCTGGGCGCCTCGTCGTTCCGATTGGTCCGGCAGTTGTTCATGGACGGGCTGGTGTTGTCGGTCGCGGGCGGGATCGCGGGTATCGCGCTGGCGTTCGCGGCGCTAAGAGTATTCCAAGCCACGGGACCCGTCAGCCTGGTCCACGGGCGGAATCTCGCGCTCGACTTGCGCGCGCTGCTCTTCACAACGGTCGTGGTTGGATTGAGCGCGCTGCTTTCGGGATTACCGCCAGCCTGGCGATTGATCCGCTCACCCGTCGCCGACGCGTTGCGCGAAGCGGGCCGCGGCCTCACGGCGGGTGGCCATCGGCTGCGATCCGCGCTGGTAGCGGCCGAGATCGCGCTGGCGCTTACGCTGCTGGTCGGCGCGGGATTGCTGATCCATAGTTTCGTCAAGCTGCTCGAAGTCGATCCCGGATTCGAATCCAAGAACCTTGCGACCCTCACGGTGCAGATGCCCGGGTCGGCGACCACCCCGGCGCAGCGCGAGCCGATTTACCGCAGCGTTCGTGACGCGATTCGCGGAGTGGCAGGCGTGCGCGACGTGGCGTCGGTCACGCGACTGCCGCTGATGGGCTCGAACCTCGGAAGCTGGATGTGGGTCGAAGGCCGTTCCATGAAAAACGGCGAGGCGATGGATGTGGAATATCGGCGCGCCACCGGCGGATACTTCGCGACCATGGGAATTCCACTGCGCAGCGGCCGCTATTTCGACGATCGCGACGATGCGCCGAATGCACCGCAGGTTGTAATGATCAACGAAGCGGTGGCGCGCAAGCTTTTCCCCAACCAGGATCCGGTGGGCAAGCGCATCAAGCTCGGCGCGAATCCGGATACGCAGCCGTGGATCACGATCGTCGGCGTAGTGGGAAATGTGCGCCACTTCGCGGTAGAAGTGGAGCCGCGCCCCGAGGTTTATCAACCGGTCGGCACCAACGCGCTTTTCTCTCCGATCATGGTGGTGCGAACCTCGGGCGATCCGCGCGCGCTGCTGCCGGCGATCAATGCCGCGGTGCGCGGGGCCAATTCGGATTGTCCCGTGTACAACGTCTTTCCGATGGAGGATCTGGTTTCGCGATCCACCTCGCAGCGCCGTTTCGTGATGACGCTGCTTGCCGCGTTTTCAGGCGTCGCATTGCTTCTTGCCGCGGTGGGCGTGTACGGAATCGTGGCGCAATCGGTGGCGCTGCGCACGCCCGAAATCGGACTGCGCATGGCGCTGGGCGCGACCCAGACCACGGCGCTGAAGCTGGTGTTCGGCGAAGGCATGCGACTGACGCTGATCGGTGCGGCGGTGGGCATTGCAGCGGCAGCGGCGCTCGCGCGCTTGATGAAAAATCTGTTGTATGGAATCGCGCCCCTCGATCCCGCGGTGTTCCTGCTGGCAGCCGCTGCGCTCATCGCTCTGGCGGCGCTGGCGTGTCTGGCACCGGCATGGCGGGCGACTAGGATCGAGCCGCTGGAGGCCTTGCGGCACGATTAGACTGGTTGGCGACGCGCCGTTAAGCGCGCTTCTTAGCGGGTTTCTTCGTCGACCGAAATCTTCAACGCGCGTAGAAATTTCTGATCCTGCGAAGTAAGCTTGATCTTTCCGACGCGCCGCTTGGGGGTTTCGGGAGGAGTTTCGAGCTCGATAGTCTCGCCCTCTTCGCCGTCTTCTCCCTCTTCGCGTTTGTTGAATCCGATGGTGGCTTCGAGAACCAGGAAGACGTCGTAGCCTGCGCGCTTGATCTCGCCGATTGCGGCGGCGATGCGATCGGAATCGGAGAGCGATTCGTTAATCGCATTCCCCAGTTCCTGCATGAGCTCCTTCAGTCTGTCTTCCAAGCGTTCCTCCCCGCCCCTGGGTCCAAATCACCTTCAGCATATCACCTGATGCCGCGGGGAACCATTGGGTTGCAGAAACCAATACCGCTTTTTGTATCGGAGCGCGGGCCGCATTTCTGTAACTGTTAGGATGGGAACTGCAACCGCATGAAGCTGCCTGTGCGCCGGTTCCTGGCTCACGTGATTCCAGGTGTAATCAAACCCCTGCACGTGCTGTGGAACGAAGTAGTCGGATTCATTTTTCTGGTGCTGGCCGCCTGGGTAGTGCCCTCTATCGTGCGCGGCATTCGCGAATTTAATCCCGCCGACCCCGGGTCGCTATTTCGCATCGGCCTCTCGATTCTCTGGGCGCTGATTATGTGCTACTTCGGAGTCACATCTTTCCTGCGGGCGCGGAAAATCAAACGATCATGAGCGACGTGCCCGAGCAGCCCGGCCAGTATCCGTACACCCGCGGCATTTACGCCGATATGTATCGCGGCCGTCACTGGACCATGCGCCAGTACGCCGGATTCGGAACGGCGGAGGAAAGCAACCAGCGCTATCGCTACCTGCTTTCGCAGGGCATCACCGGGTTGTCGGTGGCATTCGATCTGCCCACGCAGATGGGCATGGATTCGGACCATCCACTGGCCGCCGGCGAAGTCGGCCGCGTCGGAGTTTCGATCTGCAGCGTGGCCGATATGGAGCGGCTTTTCGAAGGCATCCAGCTTGACAAGATCACGACGTCGATGACCATCAACTCCACGGCGTCGATTCTGCTTTCGCTTTACGTGCTCGTCGGCGAGCGCCAGGGCGCTGATCTGCGCAAGCTTTCGGGAACCGTTCAGAACGACATCCTCAAGGAATACATCGCGCGCGGGACCTACATTTATCCGCCGCGTCCCGCCATGCGAATCATCACCGATATGTTCGCCTGGGCAGGTCGCGAATTGCCCGAGTGGAATACGATTTCGATCAGCGGCTATCACATTCGTGAAGCGGGATCGACCGCCGTGCAGGAGGTCGCGTTCACGCTGGCAAATGCGATC
>DASYPO010000356.1:0-2128 GCA_036006545.1 Bryobacteraceae bacterium | reverse complement strand
CCTTGATCCCCGCGAACTCCTGCTTAATCATCGCGCGATAATCCGCGCGCGTGGCCACGTCGTAGAGCAAGGCTGCCATCGCCTGCGCGTCGGTCACGAAACCCTTGTGGCCTACGTCGGTCAGCGCGTCGGCTTCCATTTCGTAGGTGTGATTCGGGGCGTTCGAAGTCTTCGCCGCGAAACCGATTCCGGGAATGTCGCTCGAAACGCTGCCGGTTTCTTCGTAGCCTTGAGGCTTACCCGGCTCGGCGACCACGCCGGTCGCGCCGTACATCTTCATATAGGCGAACGCAGGTTCAGCCAGCGTCGCCACTGAAATTCCATCGCGTGCCGTGCCGTAGTGATCGATCTTGACCTTCGTTCCGGTTGAAAGCGCCGCGGCCTTCGCCGCATTGTCGACGAACTCGCGCACGGTCTTGAGATATACCTCGTCGGGATAACGGATGTAGAAATCGGCGACCGCGCGGTCAGGCACCACGTTCGGCGCTGAACCGCCTTCGGTGATCACTCCTTGCACGCGAGCCTCTGGCCGGAGGCTGGCGCGGACGCTGTCCAGGTTCACGAACAAATGAATGACCGCTTCGAGTGCGTTGCGGCCGTTCCAGGCGGTCATCTGATGCGCCGGTGCGCCGCTGAAAATGTATTTCACGCCGTCGATGTTCAGGCAGCAGGTTCCGAATCCCGGTGCGGGACGATTGGTGGCGCTCACGGCGTGGCTGCGCACCAGCACGTCCATGCCTTTGAACACGCCCGCCGCGTGCATGTCGGTCTTTGCGTTGGGCGGCATCATTTCCTCGCCCGGCGTTCCGAACACGTAGACATTCCCCGGCAATTTTTTGCGATCCAGAAACTCGGCGATGGCGACTGCTGCGGCGATTCCGATCGGCCCCTGGGTGCTGTGCTGATCGCCATGGAAGGCTCGCTCGGTTCCGCGCAGCGCGTCGTACTCGAGAATTACGCCCAGATTCGGACCGGCCTCGCGCGGTGTCTGCGGTGACCGTTTGTAACGTCCCACGAACGCAGTCTTCATCCCTGCGATGCCGACCTCGACCTCGAAACCGTGTTGCTCCAGCGATTTCTTCAACCGCTCGATGGCGCGGAATTCGACGAACCCAATCTCGGGATCGCGCGTAATCACGTCGCCCAGCGCGAGCAGTTCGCGATCCATCAATTCTTTTGCGCGCGCTGCAACTGAGTCGCGATCCGGGTTCGTCGCGGTGAGTTTCGCCACCAGCGCCGGAACGTTCAACGACGATTCGAGTGCGGCCATCTTGCGCAACACTTCTCGTGCGGCTTCGCGCTCGGTCGGAGTCTCCTGCGCGAAGAGCGGCGCGACGAACAGAAGCAAGCTGAAGCGTCTCATTCGCCCTCCAGTCCCGAATAGATCGCGTTGAACAGAAACTTGAAGGTCCCGTGCGGCTGGGCGCGGAACGACATCTCCGTTCCGAACAAATACAGCCGGCCTTTGCCGATCCGCACCTCCGCTGCGATCACACCATCGCGCAAGTAATGTTGTCCCCAGCCCCAGCCGCTACGCAGGGGCGCAGCTTCTGAAAACCATGCGAGCGGCGTGATTCCCAGGTTCGCGGCATCGGGCGGCAAGCGGAACACGGGGCTATTGTCAAAATACACGTCGACCTGCGAGGGCAAGCCGCGCGTGGCAGCGACCTTAGTGTTGACACTCGCGCGCAAGAGCGAGCCCGGGATGTAGAACTTCTCGCGCGGCAGGGATTTCTCAGAACCAGCGGCGTGTTCGACCATGTGATCGGCAATCGGCACTCCCAGATCCGCCGCGATTCGCGTGGAACTGCCGATTGCAATCACTGTTCCTCCGGTTTCGAGGAATCTACGCAGCCGTGGCGCGCTGGTTGTCGCCGTCAGATTTCCCAACATGTTCCGATACTTTTCCGGGATCGATTCCGGCTTGGGCTGTCCGCCGCCACGCCCTCCCCCGCCGCGCCCGCCACCCGAATATGTGTTAGGCGGCAGCACGATCACGTTGTACTTCGCGCTGAGGTCCACCGAATCAAGCGCCTGCGGGTAGGTCACCTCGAACGGGAACTTGTACTGCTCGAACAGCCAGCGCGTCCATCCCGACGGCATTGCCCCGCCATAAATATCCGCGAGT
>DASYPO010000355.1:0-4899 GCA_036006545.1 Bryobacteraceae bacterium | reverse complement strand
AACAATAGCGCCCGAAGAATCGGTTACCGTTCCGGTTACATCGCCAGTGGTAATCGTTTGTGCCTGAAGCACAGAAACCATGATGAGAGCAGCAAGAAAAAATACAAACGAACGAGCGTGTTTGTACATTTAGACCCTTTCCCAAAGGCGCGTGATGCGCCTGCAAAACCTCGTGACCCTTTCGGGCGCCGGTACCCTCCACGAAGGAGTGGTTGTGCGTCCCGCTATGCCCGGTAGACTCCCGAGCAACAAATTTGGTTTCAGATTAAAGTCGAGTATTGCGCTTGTCAATACCCGATTAAGAGGAAGGATTACTAAGTTACTGTAGAATCAATGCGCGCGAATAAGTAAGCTGATCGCCGTGCCGCTAACCTCTGTGGTCAAGCCTGGCGGCAGAAACCAACCCTCTCCGGCTTTGGTGGATTGACCTGAAACTTCGCAAGTCCCTTCAATCACAATCAGGTAGCCGGGGAGAGGTGACGCAGCGATCTGCTTAGGGCCGCTTAACTCGAGACGAGAGACAGTGAAGTACGGACAATCGACCAGAATTTCGCCGTGCGGAACCGCGCGAGCTGCGTGCGGGCCTAGCGAACTAACGGCGGCACCGTGCGCCAGATGCAGATCGCGCGGACGTCCGTAGTCATATAGCCGATAAGTGATGTCCGAGTTTTGCTGAACTTCCAGCAGCACCAAGCCTGGCCCGATTGCGTGGACGGTCCCCGCTGGCAGGAAAAATGTGTCGCCGATGCGGGCGTCGAACCACTCGAGTAGATTCTCAATTTCACCCGACCGCGCGGCGGCTTCAAGCTGCGCTTTCGTTACCGGTTGACGGAACCCGGCGGCGATTTTCGCTCCCGGCTCCGCCCGTAGCACGTGCCACATCTCGGTCTTGCCCAGCGACTGGTGATGTTCGGCGGCATACTCGTCGCCGGGATGCACCTGCACGGAGAGCTTCCCAGTGGTGAAGAGAAACTTGATCAGCAGCGGCAGGCCGGGGTCGCCTTCGAGCCAGACTTCGCCGATTTTTTCGGCGGTATCCGGAAACCATGGCTGCAAGTGCGTCGCGCCCCACACCTTTTCGAGAAAGCGCGGCGTGAGACGGCTTGGCTGCATTAACTGGCGCGAGCTGCGATGAAGCGCGCGATACGATCCAGACCGCGCTCCAGTTCCTGCATCGAGGTCGCGTAGGAAATGCGCACGTGCTGGCTGGTTCCGAACGCCTCTCCGGGCACTACCGCGACGAATTCCTCGGCCAGCAGCTTTTCGGCGAACTGCAGTGAGTTGGTGATGCCGCCGCGGAAAGCAACGCTGATGTTCGGGTATGCGTAGAACGCGCCCTGCGGCACATTCGTTTTCACGCCCGGCATTTGTCGCAGCCGCGAGATCACATAGTCGCGTCGCGCGCGATACTCGGCCAGCATCACGGCCACTGATTCCTGCGGCCCGCGCACCGCTTCGAGCGCGGCTTTTTGGGCGATGGAAGTCGGGTTCGAAGTAGAGTGACTCTGCAGCTTCGTAATTCCCGTCGCGACCGGCGCCGGCGCGAGACAGAATCCAATGCGCCAGCCAGTCATCGCGTAGGTTTTTGAAAGCGATCCGGCCACCACCACAGTATCTTTCGCGCCCGGCAGTGACGCCATCGAAAACGGCTCGCTGTCATACAGGAAACGGTGGTAACACTCGTCGGTGAGAACCCAAATGCCACGATCCTTGGCGATCTGAAACACGCGTTCCAGCTCCGCGCGCGCGAAGACTGCTCCACTGGGATTTGACGGCGAGTTGATCAGAATCATCTTGGTCTTCGGCGTCAACGCGCGCTCGATCATCGAGGCATGCAGCACGAAGCCCTCGTCTTCATTGGTTTCGACGAAGACGCACTTGCCGCTGGTGTAATTCACCACATCCTTATAAGTCACCCAATAAGGCACCGGGATTACGACTTCGTCGCCCGGATCGAGCAGCGCTTGCACCAGATTGAAAATGGCGTGCTTTCCGCCGACCGTAATTACGCACTCTTTCGAGGTGTACGCCGTGCCGTAGTCCAGCTTGTGGCGATCGCAAACCGCCTGCTTGAGTTCCTCGATACCCGTGGCGTGCGTGTACTTCGTGAAATTGTTGGCGATGGCCGAGACGGCCGCGGCCTTGATGTTGTCGGGCGTTGGGAAATCTGGCTCACCCGCGCCGAAATCGACCACGTCGGCGCCTTCGCGGCGCAGGCGATCGGCGTCGGCCGACACCTTCATGGTGGAGGAAACACTGATCGTCGAAATTCGTTCGGCTAAATCCTGCACGCTTTGCATCTTTCTGTCTCTCCTAAAATCGGGCGCCGTCTCCTAACTAAGTTTTGCGGAAGCGGCCCTTGAGCCGGGCTTCTACCACCGGCGGCACCAGGCCCGAAATATCGCCGCCCAACGAAACCACTTCCTTCACCAAGTGCGAACTGATGAAGGAGTACGCCTCGCCCGACATCAGGAACGCCGTTTCAATTCCAGGCCGCAGCCGCCGATTCATAAGCGCCATCTGCAATTCATACTCGTAGTCGGAGATGGCGCGAATTCCGCGCAAAATAATGTTCGCGCCGCGTTCTTCCGCATAATCCACCAACAGGCCTTCAAAAGATCCGATCTCGACGTTGCCGTACGGCTTGACTACTTCTTCCAGCATTTCCACCCGCTCTTCAACGGAGAAAAGCGGCTGTTTGGCCTCGTTGCGGGCGATCGCAACAATCAAGCGGTCCACCAATCGAGCCCCGCGGGCGATAAGATCCAGGTGCCCGTTCGTGATGGGGTCGAACGACCCGGGATACAGCGCGACTATTTTCGCTGGCGGCGCGGCCACGGCAGGGTAAGCGACAAGTTTAGCAAAGTCAGCCGCGTCGGGATGGCGCAGCGATGCTCAACTCCATCACGACGGTCGCTTCCACGGGATCGTGATAGTAATCGCGCGTTGTGCGAATCACCTTGAATCCAAACCTACGATTCAGACCGATCATGCGCACATTGCTCTTCCGGGTGTTGGCGACGATGCGCGTGAACCCGTGGCGCTGCGCGTAAGCGATTTGCCAGGTTTTCAGCACCGCGCCCAGTCCCTTGCCTTGCAGACGCGGCAGGATTCCGCTGGAAGCGATGTACAAGGAACCCCGAAGGCGCGGATTCCTTCCGTCCCGCCGCAAGTCTTCCTGGAAATCGACATGCCGCTCGAATGCGCAGCACCCGGCCCGAACCCCGTCGACGATCATCCACCAGGATTCGAACGTTTTCCAACAATCCGTATCAAACCAGTCTGATTCCGGAAATACGGCATGGTCGAAGGCCATAAGACGCCGCAGGTCCTTCGTACCGGCCTTCAGAAACTCAAGCTTCATTCGGCCTATTGCGGCTTCGCTCCGCCCATCGATGCGGTCGCGAGCATCCCGCCCAATCCCATGGTCTCGACCACCGACGACGGTACAATCACCATCGCTCCGCGCTCCTTGATCGCCTCGTACAGCATGTTCATCGCACGCAAGTGCAGTGCGACTGGATTATTTTCGTACGTCGCGGCGGCCTGCGCGAAACTCTCCGAAATCTCTCTCTCTGCTTGTCCCAATATGTTGCGCGCCTGCCGCTCGCGTTCGGCCTGCGCCTGTCGCGACATCGCATCTTCCAGCGCCTGTGGGATCCGCACATCGCGAATTTCCACCGATTGGACCGTGATGCCCCACGGGTTGGTCTTTTCGTCCAGAATGCGCTGCAACTCGCGACCCAGGGATTCGCGCTCCGTGATCATCTGTGCCAGCTCATGCCGTCCGATTGATTCGCGAAGAGCGGTCTGCGCGCTGTTGGTAATGGCCTGGACGAAATCCTCCACCTCCAGAATCGACTTCTCGGCGTTCCATACCAGCCAGAACACGATCGCGTCTACGTTCACCGGAACCGTGTCGCGTGTCAGTGTCGATTCGGCCGTCACATTCGCCACGCGAACACGCTGGTCCACATAACGGCTCAGCGTATCGACAACAGGAATCACGTAGAACAATCCCGGTCCGCGCAGACCCACGAAGCGGCCCAAGCGCAGTACCGCGACTTTTTCCCATTGATCCGCCACCTTGATCGAAAACAACAGGTAAATGCCGATCGTCAGTCCAACGTACAGGGGCGTCTGATTCCCGCCCAGCAACATCATCAGCCCAAATCCGGCCGCGCCCGAAATCACAAACAGCGCGATCGCCACGCCGCTTATCTGACTCCTGTTGCGATCCTGCCACATGACCCTACCTCCTCTTTCTTCCGGCATCTCGCCGCAGTTCTTGCAACTCATCGATCAACTGTTCGAGGGTGAAACCCTCCGCGCCGCCGCGCGCCACGAACTCGCCCGCCAACTGGCTCAATCGGCGCTGCCGTTCGGCGTCGTCACGCTTGGCCTTCTGACTACTGATGAACGTACCGGTGCCCTGTTGGGTCTCCAATACGCCGCGAATTTCAAGCTCGCGATACGCCCGGATTACTGTATTCGGATTGATCTCAAGGTCGACAGCCAGTTGGCGAACCGTCGGTACTTGATCGCCCCCCGCCAGCGCGCCCGTCGCGATCCCGCCAGTCACCTGGTCGATGATCTGGCGGTACACCGGGACGCCGCTTTCGAGGTCCAGCGTGAATAGCGGCGGCTTGCGTTTCTGAGTTGCCGTGCTCACCTGGAACTATAGTGTACTAGTTATCTAGAACAGTCAAGACCTAATTTGTAAAGTTTGAATCCGTCTCGTGGACTAAGATGTAGCGAGCAGCCATGAATCACGCTTCTCGCAAGACCCTCGTTCTTCTTTTCGCAGTCGCATCCGTCGCCTTCGCGTTTCAAGGTCCCGCGTCCGCCAAACCCGATCTCGCCCGCTGGGAGCAGCACGCCCGTGCCGTTACGATCATC
>DASYPO010000354.1:0-11166 GCA_036006545.1 Bryobacteraceae bacterium | reverse complement strand
GCGGGTGTCCTTCCGAAAGATCACAGGTTCGATGCGATCGTTCCCATGCCACTGCATTGGTGGCGACGAGCGCGTCGCGGATTTAATCAAGCGGATGCGCTGGCCCGCGAGATCAGTCGTGTGACGGGATTGCCGGTACTGCGCACAGTGCGTCGCGTGAAGGCGACGGCTGCGCAGGCGGGATTAACCAACGCTCGCCGTCGCCAAAATATGAGCGGGGCATTTCGCGTTACGCGCCGGCGGCGAGGCGAAATCGCGGGGCTGCGGCTGTTGCTGGTGGACGATGTGCTTACTACGGGGGCCACCGCTGCCGCATGCGCGCGTGTACTGAAGCGCGCCGGAGCCGCACAAGTGACCGTGGCCGTCGTGGCTCGCGCCGATCGTCGAATCGGGCTAAGCTATGCTCCCGAAATTACAACCACGCTGCTGACCGCGGCCGCGGGGAGTTCCGCATGATTCACTACACCCAGGAACGACTGCATCGACCGGTGCTGGTGCTCAATTCGAGCTACGAGCCGATCAACGTGTGCGCCGCGCGCCGCGCGCTGGTGCTGGTGTTGAAAGGTGTGGCGGCGGCGGAGGAGCACGGCAACGCGCACGTGCATTCCGCGCGGCAGTCGGTGAAGGTGCCGAGCGTGATTCGACTGCTGGAGTATCGCCGCATTCCGCACCAGACTCGCGCGCTATCGCGCAAAAACATTTTGATGCGGGATCGTTACACCTGCCAGTACTGCATGCGTACGATGAACTCGGGCGAACTGACGCTGGATCACGTGATGCCGCGGTCGAGGTCGGGCGAGACGACGTGGGAGAATTTGGTGGCCTGCTGTCATGGGTGCAACAATCGCAAGGGCAGCCGCACGCCGGAGGAAGCGGGAATGCGCCTGGCTCGCGCGCCGCGTCCCTTCAGCCTGCACACCAGTCGCCACCTGATGCGGTTGTTGGGGAAGAGCGACGATCAGTGGCGGAAGTATTTATTCTATTGAGAACGACAGGCTTATGTCATTCGTGACATAATACTGTCATGGCTGTCCGAACCACGGTCGACATCCCAGAGCCACTGCACGCCGATTTGAAGCGCCGCGCCGAGCAATCCGGGACGTCAATTCGCTCGCTGATAGTCAAGGCCATTGAGCAGACTTACGTACCGCCCAAAAAAGGTCGCTACGTGACCGGTCCGATGATCATTAAGAAAGGCAAGTTGGGGCCGCGTTTCCCGAAAGACAAGAACCCGCATGACCTTGTTTTTTCTTGACTTGAATCTTTGGCTGGCTCTGTCGGTTCCGAAACACACACAGTACTTTGCGGCGTGGACTTGGCTGAACAGCATTGCGAGAGATTCGAGTCTCATTTTCATCCGATACACGCAGCTCGGGTTCCTGCGTCTCCTCACTCATTCGTCGGTGATGGGCGAGCAAACATTCACACTAGGCGAAGCGTGGAGACTCTACGATCAATGGCTGACCGATCCTCGCGTTGAGTTTTATCCAGAACCGCCCGGACTGGAAGCCGCTTTCCGCGAAGCCACTGCGCCGTTCCATTCGAAGCCGGCGTCGAACTCGGTGGGGGACTGTTTTCTCATGGCAAACGCCAGGCAAATCGGTGCGGTACTTGTGACCTTCGATCGTGCGCTCGCCGCGTTCGCTCGCAAACAGGGTTGCGCCGCGATCATTCCATCGTGAACCGTTCTACTTGATGCAGAAGAGTGTATTCTGCCCCCGCAGGTAGAGTTCGCCGTCGAGAATCGCGGGCGTGCCGATGAAGGTCTGGCCTTCGAGCGTATTTGTAGCGAGCACCTCGAAAGTCTCGCCCATTTTGACGACGATCACGTCTCCATTTTCGGACGCGAGGTACAGCTTGCCGTTCGCGCCGACGGGCGACGCCTTGAAATTGTAAGGCTTGGGCAAACGCTGCTGTTGGTAGAAGGGCTTTCCGGTCTTGGCGTCAAGAGCGGACAGCATTCCGTTGTCGGTGAGCAGGTACAGCTTGCCGTCGTGCAGTACTGGCGACGGTGTGTACGAATTTCCTTTCTGGTTAGTCCACAAGATGGCGTCGGTTCCGGTGAGATCGCCTTCGCGGCCTAGCTTGATCGCCAGCAGATTCGGGTCGCGATAACCACTCATGACGTAGACAATTCCGTCGGCGGCTACGGGCGCTGGAATGGTGTTGAGGCCAAGCCCCGCGCACTCCCAGATCTGCTTGCCGGTTTCGAGGTCGTAGCTACGCACACGCCTGGTCGCGGTCACGACGATCTGTTTCTTGCCTGCATGCGTAAACATCACCGGCATCGACCAGTTGGTTCCATCCGCACGCGGCGTCTTCCACAATTCCTTGCCGGTCGATTTATCAAGCGCGACGATGAACGAATCGCCTTCGTGATCATAGTTGAGGATCAACTTGTCGCCCACCAGCAGCGGGGCGGTTCCTTCCCCGAATCCGAGGCGGATTTTGAGAGCAACGCCCAGATCCTTTTCCCACACCTTGTTGCCGTCCAGGTCGTAAACGTACACGCCGCGCGATCCAAACCATGCGACCACGTGCTTGCCGTCGGTGACCGGCGAGTTGGAGGCGAAGCTGCCGTACTGCGGGTGATAACCCTCGTGCGGGACCGCGGTTTTCGCCACGCGCTCCCAAAGTGTCTTTCCGGTTTTGCGATCGAGGCACAGCAACATAAGTTTGTGCTCGACCAGCGGGCCAGCGCCGCCGGGTCCGCGTCCACGTCCACGTCCGCCGCCGGGTTGACCTTTCGCGTCGTCCGCGTCGGGAGCCGGCGGAGCAGGCGTGGGCGCAGTCTGAACTGCCGTGGTCACGAAGATCCGATCGCCCCATGCGACGGGTGAGGAGAATCCGCGGCCGGGAATCGCGACCTTCCATTTGATGTTTTCGGTGTCGCTCCAACGCAGCGGTGCGTCGCCTCGCGCCATGCCGTCATTGGCGGGTCCACGCCAGTTCGGCCAATCACCGGGTCCAGCGGAAAATCCCAGCGAAACCGTGAGTAGAGCTGTAGTGACCAGTCGCATAAGGGGGGTTCACGCTCATGATACAACGGGCGCTTTTGATAGGATGGCTGGGCGAACCAGGAGGTCCGCAGCACGTGACTGTACTCAATAATGCTGCCGCGCGAAGCGCGCTCGAACGCGATCTGGTTGGCGACTTCGTGCGCGTGGTGGAAGAAGCCGCCATTGCTGCGGCGCGCACCATGGGGCAAGGCGACCGCGCCGGCTCGGACCAAGCCGCGGTACAAGCCATGCGCCGCGCGTTCGAAGAAGTGGAAATCGCCGGGAATATTGTGATCGGTGAAGGCGAGCGCGACGAAGCACCCATGTTGTACATCGGGGAGAAGGTCGGCGCGCCGAGCCGCCCCGGCACCGAGTTTCCGCAGGTGGACATCGCAGTCGATCCGTTGGAAGGCACAAACTTGTGCGCCACGGGAACCGCGAATTCGATCGCGGTGCTGGCAGCATCCGAACCCGGCGGTCTACTGCACGCGCCGGATTGCTATATGGAGAAAATCATCGCCGGTCCCGCCTGCCGCGATGCGCTGGATATCGACGCCCCGGTGAAGTACAACCTGAAAGCGATCGCGCATTGTCTCGATCGCGACGTCAAGGACCTGGTGATCATGGTGCTCGACCGGCCGCGACATGAGGAACTGATCAAGCAAATCCGAACTTCGGGCGCGCGCATCCGGCTAATCCCGGATGGCGATCTGTCGGCCGGTATCGCGGCGGCGGTTCGCGGCGCGGGAGTCGACGCGGTGATGGGCACCGGCGGCGCTCCCGAAGGCGTGATCACGGCCGCGGCACTGCGTTGTCTTTCGGGCGAAATGGTGGCGCGGTTGGTGGTGAACACGCCGGAGCTGGAAGCACGAGTGGAGAAAATGGGGATACGCGACCCCAAGCGGGTCTACAGCGCGCGCGATCTGGCGCCTGGGGAGCAGATCGTCTTCGCAGCCGCGGGCGTCACCGAAGGCGCGCTGCTGCAAGGCGTGCGATTCTTCGGCGACGGCTGCCGAACACACACGCTGATCATGACCTATGCGTCGCGCAAGGTGCGCTTCGTCGACACGGTACACATGTTCCGCGATCCGGGCCGTCGCGGGGTGCGATTGTACTAATGTCCGGGCGCAAGGAACCGTCCTTGAAAGACCTGATGGACGAGATCGCCGAAGGGCGGACGGACCTGGTGTTCGAGTACGTTGCGAAAGGCGGAGCCGCGGGCGCGACGGATCCAGACGAAGTTTCGCTGATCCAGTGGTGCTCGTACTACGGCGACGCGAGCGCAGTGAAGTTTTTGCTGACCCAGGGCGTTTCGCTGGATTCCTTGGGAGAACACTACGGGCTGATGCTCGCCGCGTTTAACGGCCACTGGCGGTTATGCAAGTTCTTCCTGGAGCGCGGCGAGGACGTGAATCAGCAATTGACGGATACGGGAGAATCGGCGCTGCATTCGACACTGTGTACCACCGATCGCCGGGATCGCAATCTGGCGATGAAGGTGCTTCTCGAGCACGGAGCGAATCCGAATTGCGTCACAAAACCGGCCGTCCCGACCGGCGGATTCATGCGCGATTGTCGTACCAAAGGCGAGACGCCGCTGCATCGCGCCGCCGCGTTCGGCGACGAGGAAGCCATCCAGCTTCTGCTGGACGCAGGGGCGAAGATCGACGCCAAGGACATGTACGGCGATTCCCCGCTGAGTTGGGCCAGTTGGTATACGCGCCCGCGTCCGATTCTGAGGATGCTGTGCTATGGCGAGTTTCGGGTTCGCTAATTACCGATCACACAAAGCTGTCCTGTTATGATGAGCACATCATGCCTGGACTTCGCGCGGAACTTGCCCCTATCTCAGAAGCCGTTACCAACGGAATCCGAGTTGAAGTTCTGGCGCGATATTCACCGGAGAACTCGCGTCCGCAACAGGATGTCTGGGTTTTCCAGTACACGGTGCGGATCACCAACCAGGGAACCGAAACGGTTCAGCTCATCAGCCGCCACTGGATTATCACGGATGCGCTGGAGCACATCGAGGAAGTGAAGGGTCCGGGCGTTGTGGGTGAGCAGCCGGTCCTGGCGCCCGGAGAATCGTTCAAGTATTCTTCGTGGTGCCCGCTCAAGACTCCAGTGGGGATGATGCACGGAACTTATCAGATGATCCGAACGTCTCAGATGGCACGGGCTGGTGGAGCGCAGTTCGATATCCAAATCGCGCCCTTCGGCCTGAAAGCTCCGTACACAGTCAACTGAGCCTCCGGTACTCGGCTCGGTACCATTACTTTCTGATCTCTGAGTACCTTGTTGTGGTACACCCTCGACCCCAGACTAGTTGTAATGGAGCGCACGGATTTCGAGCAGTGGAAGGCGAAAGAAGTAGCTCGCCTTCTGGCGTTGGTCGAGACCGAGCGACGCTACTACCAGGAGATGGTTGCAGCGCTTCCAGTTCCACTCCTGGTTCTGGGCGGAGATACATCGATCGTTTCCGCAAATCGTGCGTTTCGCCAAACTTTCTCCCTGCGTAGCGAGGATCTTCGCAACAAGACCATCCATCAGATCTTTCCTTCCGATCATCTGGTTGAAGCGATTCGCGACGCGCATCTCCAGGGTGTGAATCGACCCTCTCTATTCATCGACGCCGCCGGGCGACAGTTGCGCATCGCCGTGGTTCCGATTCGCAATTGGGATGACGAAACCGAGCTTGAGACGCTGCTCATGGTAGAGGATTTAACTGCGCTGGATACGCTGCGCGGTTCCGTGCGCGCGGCACCCGAGCCGGCCAAGGGCAGCGCGGCGCCCGACATTCCAGCAGTGGTCTGGCGGGCGGATGCGCCGACGCTTTCGTTCACATCGGTGAGCGGCGCAGCGGACGGCTTATTCGGGTACCCCCTGGCACACTGGCGCGAAACGCCCGGTTTCTTTTCCGATCGGATCCATCCGGAGGATCGCGAATCGACGCTCGGTTTCTATCGCGAAGCCGTGGAGCGCGGCGGCGACGCGACGGCGGAGTATCGCGTCAGCAACGCGTCGGGTAACTTGTCGTGGTGCCGCGAGACGATTCGAGTTGGCGAGGCGGGGGCGGTCACGGGTGTCGCCACGGATGTTACGCGACGTCGCGAGTTGGAACAGCAATTATTGACAGCGGGGCGCGCCGAAGCGCTCCAGGACTTATCGGGACGGCTCGCGCACGATCTGAACAATCCGTTGATGATCGTGAACGGGTACGCCGAAGAGATGCTGCAGGGTCTGTCGGCCGATGATCCGCTCCGCGCTGACGTAGAGCAAATACTGACGGCAACCGGACGCATCTCCGTAATCAGCGGCCAGCTTCTCAACTACACCCGTCGCCGCGCAGAGCCCGCGCAGCCAGTCAATCTGAGTCACACGCTGATCGAAATGGAGCAGCGGATCGCGGAGGCCGCGGGGGATTCGGTAACGATCGATTTTTCGACGGTTGCTGATCCGGTCTGGGGCATGTGCGATCCGCGCCAGTTCGGGGAGGTCATCCTTGCGTTGGTTTCGGGGATGCGCGAAGACGCCCGCGAACGGACTCGCATCTCGATTACTTGCGAAGGCGACATGCTGACCGAGCGTGCCCCACACGCTACCTTGAAACCTGGTGGCTATGCTCGCGTGATCGTCCGCGACAATGGCCGCGGGATGGCGCCTGCCCCACAAGTGAAAGTTTTCGAAGCGTTCCTGGCGCGCGATCCGGAGGCGAGTGCTGGTCCCGGTCTTGCGCGGGCCTACGCGACGGTGCGCGAGTGGGGCGGCGACCTCTCGTTCTCAAGCGCACTTTCACAGGGATCGACTTTCACGATCTTTCTCCCGCACTGCGAGGCTCCGGCAGTCGAGGCTGCGAAGGATACTCCCCCAGCTCTGCCGGAGGCGCCAACTCAGCCGGTGGTCGCCGAGCCCGAACTCGCACCGGGACCAACCATCTTAATCGTCGAAGACGAGGCCGGGATTCGCGCGCTAGTTCGCAAGATTCTCAAGCGCGAAGGTTACGAAGTTTTGGAAGCGGGAACCGCCGAAGATGCACTGGCGATGGCCGCCGCGCACAGATCCGAGGTGCAACTGCTGCTGACCGACGTCGTTCTGCCCGGCATGGGCGGTCGCGACCTGGCGGAGAAAATGGTGGCCGCGGTTCCCGGCATGAAGGTGTTGTACGTCTCCGGCTACACCGACCACGAGGATGTGATCGCCGCGAGATTCCCGCCCGGCGCACGCTTCCTGCAAAAGCCATTCACGCTGAGCGCGCTGGTCGGCAAGGTACGCGAGGCGCTGGAAGGCTGAGCGGGTTAATTCCTGCGCGCACTCCAATTCATGTAGGCCTTGAACTCCGCGCCCGGCGGAGCGACTTCGAACTTTCCTTTGAGCACGCCCGCATCGATCCAGTACGAGAGGCGGTAACGTGGTCCAGGCTGGGAGCCGTCCGACTCAAAGACCACCGCATTGGCGGCCGGGAGTTTCACGTCGTAACGAATAGTATGGCCCTCGCTGTCGAAGTAAATCGCGCGCGGCTGGCTGTCCGGCGGGTCCGCGTAAATCATCAGCAGGTCATCGTGCTTCGCCCCGCTGGCATACGTGGCGTTATTGCGGCGGACGATAATTCGCCCATTAAGTTCCGGTACGAAGGAGAACGCTCCTTCGCCGGCACCGAGGGGAGTGTCTTTTTCTCCTGCGACACCGATCCATTTTCCCAATAAGAAATCGAGCTGTTTCCAGGCTGGGTTGGGTTTGGGTGCGGGAGGTTGGGCGCTGAGGATCGCGCCCGTGAGGACAAGCGCTATAAAAAAACGACGCATGCTTTATTTTCCGCGATTGGCGGCGATAGATGCGGCGTGAATTTCCTGCAGGCTCCACACGCGGATGGGATCGCGCCGCCGGGACGCAATCGCTTCCACGGCCGCCCGCGCGCCGCTCATGGTCGTGATGCAGGGGACCCGATAAGTGAGCGCGTGACGCCGGATGTTCTTTTCATCGCTGAACGCGTGCGCTCCGCTGGTAGCGGTATAGATCGCCAGATCCAGTGTGCCCGCCTTGAGCAGATCGACCACGTTGGGCCGACCCTCGTTGATCTTGAAAACCGTCTTGGTGGGAATTCCCGCGGCACGAATCGCAGCGGCCGTGCCGCGCGTAGCGGTGACCTCGAATCCCAGTTCCACGAAACGGCGCGCGAGTGTGACCGCCAGCGGTTTGTCGCGATCGTTGACGCTCAGAAACACGCGGCCCTTGTCAGGCAGAGGGGTGCCCGCGCTTAACTGCGCCTTGGCGAACGCCTCCCCGAAATTCTCGCCCACGCCCATCACTTCGCCTGTGGAACGCATCTCCGGGCCAAGTGACGGATCGACACCAGGGAATTTGTTGAACGGAAAAACGGGCGACTTGACGAAGAACTGCGGCACCGGCAGGACACCTTTGGCGTCGGTAAAATCGGAAATTTTCTTGCCAAGCATCAGGCCGACGGCGATCTTGGGCAGCGGTACGCCCGTCGCCTTGCTGACGTATGGCGCGGTGCGCGACGCACGCGGATTCACTTCCAGCACATATACTTTTCCGTCTTTCACCGCGTATTGCACGTTCATGAGTCCGATTACGTTCAGTGCGCGCGCGAGTTTCTCGGTATAGTTTCGAATATCCCCCACGACCGATTCCGCAAGTGACGTCGCGGGAAGTACGCAGCTTGAATCTCCAGAGTGTACGCCCGCTTCTTCGATGTGTTCCATGATGCCCGCGATCAGAACGTTGCCATGCATGTCGGCGAGCGCATCGACATCGACTTCGGTGGCGTCTTCGAGAAAACGATCGATCAGAACGGGGCGGTCCTGCGAGAAGTTCACCGCTTCCTGCATGTAGCGGCGCACGGTGTCTTCGTCGTAGGCAATCACCATGGCGCGGCCGCCCAGCACGTAGCTGGGCCGAACCAGTACCGGGAATCCGATGGACCGAGCGACTTCGCACGCCTGTTCGACGTTGGTCGCGTTGCCGTTCTCAGGAGATGGAATTTTCAGATCGTCGAGAAGTTTGCCGAAGCGCTTGCGATCCTCCGCGAGATCGATGTTCTCGGGATCGGTTCCGATGATCGGCACTCCCTGGGCCTTGAGCGGTAGCGCGAGCGTGAGCGGAGTCTGCCCGCCGAACTGCACGATCACGCCGTCCGGTTTTTCGGTGTCGCAAATGTTCAGCACCTCTTCGAGAGTGAGCGGCTCGAAGTACAGGCGATCGCTGGTGTCGTAATCGGTGGAGACGGTCTCCGGATTGCAATTCACCATGATCGATTCGACGCCGAATTCCTGGAGCGCGAAGGATGCGTGACAACAGCAGTAGTCGAACTCAATTCCCTGCCCGATTCGATTCGGCCCGCTGCCGAGAATCATCACTTTCTTGCGATCAGTAGGATTTGCTTCGCACTCCGATTCGTAACTGGAGTACATGTACGGCGTGAAGCTCTCGAATTCGGCGGCACATGTATCGACGCGATTGAACACGGCGCGAACGCCTAATTCCAGGCGTCGCGATCGTACTTCGAGTGGCTTGATGTTCCACGCTCGGGCCATGCTTGAGTCGGAAAGGCCATTGCGCTTTGCGGTCGAAAACTGCTCACGCGTAACCTCGGCAAACGGCGTGGCAGCCATTGCGCGTTCTTCGTCGACCATCTCGCGAACGTGACGCAGAAACCACGGATCGATCGCGGTCAGCGCCTGCACCTGTTCTACGGTGTAACCGCGCTCGAACGCGTAGCGAATGTAGCCGAGCCGATCCGGATTCGGCGTGATGAGGCGCGGCTCGATCTTTGAATCTTCGTAGACAGTCGCGCCGTCGGACTTGCCGGTTTCGAGACTACGGATGCCCTTCCCGAGCGCCTGCTTGAAAGTGCGCCCGATGGCCATCACTTCGCCGACGCTCTTCATCTGCGTGCCGAGGACGGGTTCCGCGCCGGGAAATTTCTCGAACTGCCAGCGTGGAATTTTTACCACAACGTAGTCGATGGTCGGCTCAAAACACGCGGGCGTTTTACGAGTGATGTCGTTCTTGATCTCGTCGAGGCGATAGCCGACAGCCAACTTCGCAGCGATTTTCGCGATAGGGAATCCTGTGGCTTTCGATGCCAGCGCGGAACTGCGCGAGACGCGCGGATTCATTTCGACGATCACCATGTGGCCGGTAGCCGGGTCGATCGCAAACTGCACGTTGGAACCGCCGGTGTCGACACCGATCTCGCGCAGGCAGGCCAACGACGCGTCGCGCATCATCTGATACTCGCGATCGGTCAGCGTTTGCGCGGGCGCGATCGTGATGGAATCGCCGGTATGCACGCCCATCGGATCGAAATTCTCGATGGAGCAAACGATGATGGCGTTGTCGGCCTGGTCGCGCATCACCTCCAGCTCGAACTCTTTCCAGCCCAGCACGCTTTGCTCGATCAAGACTTCGTGGACCGGCGAAAGATCCAGGCCGCGATCCAGAATCTCCTCCAGCTCTTCGCGGTTGTAAGCGATGCCGCCGCCGGTTCCGCCCATGGTGAAGCTGGGCCGCAGAATCACGGGGTAGCCGATGCGCGCAGCGAACTCCAGCCCTTTTTCGATGCTGTTGCAGAGCTGCGATTGCGGCGTATCGAGCCCGATTTTCCGCATCGCATCCTTGAACAGCAGACGATCTTCGGCCTTCTTGATGGAATCGATTTTTGCGCCGATCAATTCAACGCCGTACCGCTCCAGCACGCCCGCTTCGGCCAGCCCGACCGCAAGATTCAACCCCGTCTGCCCGCCGACAGTGGAAAGCAACGCGTCGGGACGCTCGCGGCGAATCACTTCTTCGGCAAACTCCACACTGAGCGGCTCGACGTACGTCTTGTCGGCGAGATCGGGATCAGTCATGATCGTCGCCGGGTTGGAGTTGATCAGGACCACTTCGTAGCCGTCGGCGCGCAGCGCTTTGCAGGCCTGCGTACCCGAATAATCGAACTCGCACGCCTGACCGATGATGATCGGTCCGGAGCCGACGATCAGGATGCGATGCAGATCGTTGCGCCGTGGCATGCTAGGCTCCGCGCTCCATCAGCTTCACGAAATCGTCGAACAAATAATGCGAGTCATGCGGCCCGGGCGCCGCTTCGGGGTGATACTGCACGCAGAAGACGGGATGGTTGCGATGGCGAAAACCCTCGAGC
>DASYPO010000353.1:0-3687 GCA_036006545.1 Bryobacteraceae bacterium | reverse complement strand
TTGAAGGAAAAGACCGGCTGAGTCTCTGTATCGCTCCTGCGCAGACACGGTTAAACTTCGCGGCGCTTGGTTCGACCCAGCAGCTCCTTCGCGCGCGCGATTGCCTTATCTTCGGCTTCCTGCCGCGACGCGCCGGTGGTGCGGGCCAGCGCGGCGCCAGGCGAGACGTTGTCGGCCTTGCAGTGAAATGTCTCGCCGATGCGATAGCTGGTGAGATTCACCGGCCAGCCGTCGATGTCGAGCTTACGCTCGGCATATTCCTCGACTTTCACGTCGCTCATGCTTTGGCTTTCTGCGCGGCGCCGCGCTCGACCGGCGCGCCGACCAGGTTACCCCATTCGGTCCACGACCCGTCGTAGTTCAGCACCTTGTTATACCCGAGCAGATATTTCAGCACGAACCAGGTGTGGCTGGATCGCTCGCCGATGCGGCAATAGGCGATTACCGGTTTCGATCCGTCGACACCCTCGCCGCCGTACAACGACCTCAACTCGTCAGCCGACTTGAAGGTCCCGTCTTCGTTGCAGGCCTTGCCCCAGGGAATGCTGCGCGCGTGCGGGATGTGTCCGCCGCGCTGGCAGGTCTCGGGCAGCCCGGGAGGCGCGAGAATTTCGCCCGAGAATTCCTGCGGGCTGCGCACGTCGACCATATGATGCGAGCGCGCCTGCAGCGCCGCTTGCACCTGGTCTAGAAATGCGCGCAGCGCGTTGTCGGGCCCGGTTGCTTTATAGGTGGCGGGGGCGGGGGTGGGGACATCGGTGGAAACATCGCGGCCTTCTGCCAGCCACTTTTTGCGGCCACCGTTCATGATGCAGACGTCTGCGTGGCCGTACATTTTCATCTGCCACAGCGCCCAGGCCGCGAACCAGTTGTTGTTGTCGCCGTACAAAACTACTTTGGTGTCGTTTGAAATTCCCGAGTCAGCCATCAGTTTTTCGAACTGCGCCTTGGAGAGAATATCGCGGCGCACTACATCGCACAGTTGCGAATTCCAATCCCAACCGAGCGCGCCCGGCACGTGACCTTCTGTGTACGCCTTGGTGTCGACGTCCACTTCGACGATGCGAACGTTGGCATCGTCCTTGTGCTGGGCGACCCAATCGGTCGCAACCAGCGCTTCCGGATGTGCGTAATCAGACATGAATTTGTCCTCCTCGGTGACATTATTTTACGCCTCGAACTTGCCGCGGGCTACCGGCGCAGTGCAGCTTGCCAAGCGGCCCCACAACGGCGCGGTATTCTGGAGCGGTGCGTAATCGCACTCGAGCCGCGCTCCTGTATTTGATGCTGCCGGCCGCCTTCGGGCTGCTGGAATTCAGCTATCGCTACCTGGATTTCGTATCGCGCCAGCGGCCCGTCAATCCTCTGGTTCCGCTGATCGAGCAGATGACGGGATGCTACGGAACGTTAGTGTTGGTGATCCCGACGCTGTGGTTGTTTCGTCGTTACGGGCTGAGCCGCTGGCCGCTTTACGCCGCAACGCTGCTGCTCGGATCGATCGGACACACGCTGTGGAACTGGGGATCGCGCGTGGTGCTGTTCCCGCTGTTCGGGCTGCTCAGCTACGACTACGGCGCGATGCCGGCGCGCTTTTTGATGGAATTCCCCGCCGACGTAATTCTATTCACGATCACAATCGTCGTGACAACTTTGTATTTCCGGCAAGTACGTGCGACGGAATTAGAGAAAAGCCTCGCGCAAGCGCAGCTTCACAATCTGCGATTACAGCTCCACCCACATTTTCTGTTCAACACGTTGAACACCATTTCCGCGGTGATGTATGAAGACGTGCCCGCGGCCGATCGAATGCTCGCGCGCTTGAGCGATCTGCTGCGCATGAGTCTGGAGCAGGGCGCACAGCAGGAAGTGACGCTCGAACGCGAGCTCGAATTCCTGCGCCTGTATGTCGAGACCATGCAGGCGCGCTTCGAGGATCGGCTGACGGTAGATGTGGATGCGCCCGCCGAGCTGCTTGGCGCACTGGTGCCGCCGTTGGTATTGCAGCCACTGGTCGAGAATTCGATTACGCACGGCGCGGATCCGAAGTCTTCTGCAATCGCCATCCGGGTTCGCGCGCATCGCGAGAATGGCACGCTGCACATGGCGATTCGCGACCATGGCCCGGGGTTGAACAAGTCCGTGGCGGACGCGCTTACGGGTGGCATCGGACTGTCGAATACGGCGCAGCGGCTGGAACGGTTGTACGGTATCGCTGGCCGCCTCGCATTGGGCAATGCCGAAGGCGGCGGATTGGTGGTTTCACTCGAGGTTCCTTTTCATGCCGATTCGCGTCCTGCTGGTGGATGACGAGGGTCCGGCGCGCCGCAAGTTGCGTCGTCTGCTCGCGGATGCACCCGATTTCGAAATCGCTGGAGAAGCGGCGGATGGCGATGCAGCCATCGAATCGATCGAGCGGTTGAAGCCCGACGCCGTGTTTCTGGATATGCAAATGCCGAAGCACGACGGACTGGAGGTCGCGGCGGCGTTGACAGCGCCGTTACCTGAAATCGTGTTCGTCACCGCGCACGACAAATTTGCTCTGAAGGCGTTCGAAGTGCATGCGCTCGACTATTTGCTGAAGCCTTACGATGCTGAGCGCTTTTCGAAAGTCCTGGAACGGATTCGCGAGCGAAGACGCGTCAGGCCGGGCGACGATCTGGTACAGCGGCTGCAGACTTTGTTGTCGGAACGAACCGCGCGGCGAGTTCTGGTTCGCGAGAAGGACCGGGCGTATTTTGTGGCGCTCAATGAAGTGGACTGGATCGAAGGCGAGCGCAATTACGCACTGCTGCATATGCAGGGCAAGACCTACACGGTGCGAGCCACGCTGGAATCGCTGCTGAAGCAACTTGATCCGAACACCTTCATTCGTGTGAATCGGTCGGCGATTGTTCGAACCGGGGCGGTGCAGGAGCTACAGCCGTGGACGCACGGAGAGTACAAGGTGAGGATGAAGGACGGTTCGGAGCTGATGTGGACGCGGCGGTTTTTGGCGCATCCGCCGATCGAGATTTTTGAATAAGACCCGTTGGTCCCGCAATAGGCCCGTTGGTCCCGGCTTACTGGCACGCGAACCTAAAAAACCTTCACAATGCTTTCATGATTCTTTTGATTGCCGCCCTGCTCGCCGCCGATCACGACTGGCCCGCCTACGGGCGCGATGCGGGCGGTACGCGGTACTCGCCGCTCACGCAGATCACGCGCGAAAACGTCGCTAAGCTCAAGCCGGTCTGGGAGTATCACACCGGCGCGCTGGAGCCGAAGGTTAATAACAATCGGAAGGCCGCGTTCGAGGCGACGCCGATTCTGGTCGACGGCACGCTGTACCTTTCGACGCCGTACAACGTTGTGATCGCGCTCGACCCGGCGACCGGGAAGGAACGCTGGAAATTCGATCCGGGCGTGAATCGCAACGCCGGATATTCCGAAGTCACGTCGCGCGGCGTATCGACCTGGGCCGATTCGCAGGGTCGCCGCCGCATCTTTATCGGAACGATTGACGCGCGGCTGATGGCGATCGACGCGGCGACCGGAAAGGCCTGCGCCGATTTCAAAACCATCGACCTGACTCAAGAGGTCGGCAACAAAGATCCGGGCAATTATCAAGTCACCTCGCCGCCGGCGGTGATCGGCGATTTGGTAGTTACGGGATCGTCGATCGGCGATAACGGGCGTACCGACATGGAG
>DASYPO010000352.1:0-3198 GCA_036006545.1 Bryobacteraceae bacterium | reverse complement strand
GTTGACGATCTGCGGAACCACGGTATCGTCATACCCGACGATGCCCGGAAACAACGGCTCATGACGTTGTAACTTGCAGATCAGATTCTGCCGAAGCTCGTCCTTGATGCCTCGTTGTGCGGACCAGTGACCAAAGTTCTTGTGTGCGCGCAGTTCACCCAAGGTCGCGGACTTACTGGAGGAAGGTTGCATCTTAAGAGGACGTCCTTAAGCGGATTGTAGCAATTTGATATGCTTCACCCATCGCTACCAACGACCTGATGTCGCGAGAAGTTCCCGAGCAGGAGTTCCGCCGCTTCTGGCAGCGCCTGCAGGCTATGGGTCTCAACGCCTATGAGGCTCGCTCGTATCTTGTGCTGGTGGGCCACCCCCGCTTCAAGGCGCTGGAACTGGCCGCGCGCGCGCATGTCCCGCGCCAGAAAATCTATGAGGTGCTGGACAGCCTGGTTGAAAAGGGTTTCGCGCAAGTGGTGCAGGAGCGCACCAAGCTTTTCTCCGCGGTTCCGCCCGATCAGGCGATTCACAGCTATCTCGAGCGCCGTGCACAGGCGTTGCAGCATCAGCTTGCCGAACAATCGCAGAACGCGCAGGTGATGGTGGACGAACTGATGAGTGCGTATTCAGAAGGGCAGGGAGGCAGCGGCACGCTGGATTATCTCCGCATCGTGAACGACCCCGGCCAAATCGCGACGCAGTTCCGCAAAATGCTGGGCGAAGCGCGCACGGAGTATCTGGAATTTTCGCGGCCGCCTTACGCCGTCGATCCGCTGGACGCGGAACTGGTGATTCAAGCGCGCACCCGCCGCGTGGAATGCCGCGTGTTGGTCGAGCACGGAACGCTGGATGCCGCGCACCAGCAATTTCTCAATAGCTATCGAGCCGCCGGTGTCGATGTGCGGCAGCTCGAGAGTCTGCCGATGAAGCTGGCGGTGTTCGATGGGCGAGGCGGGCTGATCTCGCTGCTCGACCCGGTGATCACGAAACCAACCTGGACCGCAGTGGTGTTCGATCACGCCGGCATGGCGGAAGCGATGAAGGGACTTTTCGAGGATTATTGGCGGCGAGCGGTTCCTGGAACGGGCAGCTCATAGCTGCCCTAGGCTGCTGGAACGGGCAACGCGTAGCGCGGCAACCCCGTCGCAAGAAATCCCTCCCAGGATTCGAACAGCTCGGCGTGCATGCCCGCTTCGCGCGCTCCCGCGACGTTCTCGGCGCGATCATCGAGAAACAACGTCTCGCCAGCTTGCATGCCGATGCCCGCCAGTGAGTGATGATAAATCTCGGGCGCAGGCTTTACGCCCCTCGTCTCGAATGAAAACGTTGTGTGATCGAAATGTTCCAGGCAACCCGAGTGTTCGCGCAGATGCAGACCCAGCGGCGGCGGCATGTTGGAGAGGATTCCCGTGCGGATTCCTTGGGCGCGAAGCCGATCCGACCAGTCCAAAATCCGTTGGTCGATTCGCAGCCAGAACGAAATCTCATGCTGGATCATGATCGGTACGCGCGCCGGGTCGAACGCGTTCCCAGTGGAGGTCAGCACCTCGCGCCAGTATTCTTCGGGCGTGAGTTTACCGGCGTCGTAGGGGATCCGATGTAGCCAGAACGCGAGGATGAAATCTTCAAGGGGCAGGCCGCTGTCGCGCGCTGCGTCGGCGAACTGCTGATCCTCGGGATGGAAACAGACCACGCCGCCGTAATCGAACAGGACCGCGCGAACCGGCTTAGCGAGCTCCGCCATGCGCTCCGTCGGCAGTTTTTTCTTCGCGGCGTGATCGGATTTCGCGAACCGCGTAGATGCGCCGGCCCTGGCTTTCGAAATACGTTCGCGTCATCACTTCCCCCAGCAATCCGGTGCAGAAGAGGATCACGCCGGTGACCAGCGCGAGCGCGCCCACCAGCATCAGCGGACCATGTTCAAGAATGATGTCGCGCCCGGTCCAGAATTTCTTCACGGCCAGGCCGAACAGCAGGACACCGCCCGATCCAGCGCTCAGCAAACCCCATTTGCCGAAGAAGTGCATCGGCCGCGTGAAGTATTTCAGCAGGAACCAGATGGTGAAAATGTCGAACATCACCCGGAAGGTGCGTGACAGGCCGTAATGCGATCCGCCGCTGGCGCGCGGCTGATTCCGAATAGGCACCTCCGCGACCTTCGCGCCATAGAATGCCGCCAATGCCGGAATGAAACGGTGGAGCTCGCCGTAAAGATTCACGTCCTTGAGAATTTCCGCGCGATACGCCTTGAACGTCGTGCCGAAATCGCGCAGCTCGACCTTGGAAACTTTGGCCATCAGCCAATTGGCGATGCGTGAAGGAATCTTGCGCGTGACCGCGTTATCGAGGCGATTCTTGCGCCAGCCGCTGGCGATATCGTAACCCTCGTCGATTTTTTCGAGCAGCGCCGGAATGTCTTCGGGGGCGTGCTGCAGATCGCCATCGAGCGAAATCACGATGTTGCCTTGTGATTCGTCAAATCCTGCGGCCAGCGCAGCGGTTTGTCCGAAGTTGCGTCGCAGGCGGACCACTTTGAGCCGCGGATCGGTCTCGACCAGATTGGCCAGAAGATCGAAACTTCGATCCGACGACGCGTCGTCCACGAAGATAATCTCGTACGGCCGACGGAGCTTTTCGAGCACCGCCGTCAGGCGATCGTAGAGCGGCAGGATCGACGGCTCTTCGTTGTGGATCGGAATTACGACGGATAGTACAGCCACGTTCCCTCAGAATAACATCGGTTCATTCGTGGCCCTTCGGTTTCCTGGTCGATTCCTTGGGCGGAGGTTCCTTGCCCGGTAAGTTTTCTGGATTTTCATGTACCCGCGCACGGAATCCCGCATTCATGCCTGCTGCCAGCGAAACGCTCCCGTCGCCGAATTTCTCGCGCATGCGATCGACCGCTTCGAGCGTTTTTCGCCAGCGTTCGGTCTGTGGCTCCTCGATCAAACTGGTCTGCCCTTCCTGATCCTCGAGCTGCTGCGCGTAGACACCGAGTAATCGAATCGGTTTGCCGGTCCATGCTTTGTGAAACAGCGCGCGAGCGGCGTTGGCCAGTTCGGTGTCGATCTGCGTGGAGCGGTCCAGGGTGCGCGAGCGCGTGAACGTCGTGAAATCCGAGTAGCGCAGCTTGATCTGCACGGTGCGCGCCCATACGTGATGATCGCGCAATCGCCGCGCGACCATTTCCGAGAGGCGCACGAG
>DASYPO010000351.1:0-8717 GCA_036006545.1 Bryobacteraceae bacterium | reverse complement strand
GTGCAGATCGTCACCGCGCCGATCACCGATGGATCGCTTTCGTCTTGCCCGCCTGGGGAAGCGGTGACGTGGGGGAAGGTCGACAAGGATACGTATCAGGAAGCGACCGAAAGCATGCAGGCCGATTACTCGACGCTCATGCCGTTCATCGTTAAGGCGCTGCTCGAGAATCGCGCGCGGTACGAATCGCGCGCCGCCGAGATTGGGATCGAGAAGCTCGCCGAAGAGGAACCGCAGGCGCGCGGTTATCTTCGATCTCGCGACGGCTACCGTCTTTTCGAAAAGCGTGGCGGCTTGACCGCACGACTAAATGAGGACGTCAAAGCAAATCGCGAATGGTTGCTCGAGACGCTGAGTTATCCGCTCGCGCGCTGATCCAGCGATGGAGGGCGGACCCCAGGTCCGCGGCCGACGCCCTCGTCGGCCTTTGTTCGCGACCGAAGAGCTGGACCAAGGGGGTCCAGCGCGGACGAGGGCGTCCGCCCCCCGGTGAACTTTCCCCGTCGCCACGGGTCAGATGTGCGGTTGGGTTGTGCTACTTCTGTTGCGTGGATGTTCGCGCGTTTCAGGAGCGGATCGCTAACGCGAGGCTACGCATCGGGCGGGTCGCTTACGAGTGGTACCCGTACGACACGCTTTCGAGCCTGAAACACCTCGAGGGACTGCTACACCAAAGTCTGGATTCCTTTCTCAGAGCGGCCTTCCCGGGCGGGCGAATTCTCGACGTGGGATGCGGAGGCGGCGAAGTAGCTTTTTTCCTAGAATCGCTAGGCCACCAAGTGGTCGCGATCGATCATCCCAATCACAATCACAACGGTATGCAGGGAGTGCGCGCCCTGCGAGCGGAACTCAAATCGTCACTCGAAATCCACGAAGTGGATCTGGATCGACAGTTCCGATTACCCCACGAAAACTACGATGCCGTCATTTTTCTGGGGGTGTTGTATCACCTGCGGAATCCATTCTATGTAATGGAAGAACTGGCCAAGCGGGCGAAGTATTGCCTGTTAAGCACGCGCGTCGCGCGGCGCTTTCCGGATGGTGGAAAGATGCCGAAGGATGTGGCGCTGGCGTACCTTTTGGACGAGCTGGAACTAAATCGCGACGAAAGTAACTACTTCATCTTTTCGCACGAAGGTCTGCGTGTGATGCTGAGCCGGAGTTATTGGGAAATGCGCGCTTCTCTGCCCGTCGGTGACACGATCCATTCGGATCCGATTCGGCGCGATCGCGATGAGCGCGTCTTCTGCCTGCTCGCGAGTACCTGGGACCGATTTAGAAACATTGAATTGTTGGCCGGATGGTACGAGAGCGAAGGCGCGGGTTGGAGGTGGACGCAGCGGGAGTTCGCGCTCGCCGCGCGTGTGAGCGCGAAGAAGCCGGCGAAGCGGTCGATTTCCATGGAGCTATTCGTGCCGGCCGATTTGCTCGAGCGCTCTCCAGCAATCACGCTGACGATTCTTGCGGAAGGTCAGGAGTTGCTGCCCGTGCATTTCGAATCGCCAGGGACGCATAGCGTGGTGCGGCAGTTCGCGTGCGAAGAAGAAGAGGTGCGATTCAAATTCGCGCTCAGCCATGCGCTCGAGGGAAATGAGGCGGACTGGCGCGAGCGCGGGATCATCGTCGCGTGGGTGAAGGTGGAGTAGTTCTGCTTCCTTGTTACTAATGTTAGACTCCGAGGTAGACCGATAGGGAGTTGTCATGCAACGATTCATCTCGCTCTCCGTCTTTTTTCTTGCCTGCGTGCCGGTGTTGACTGGCCAAGGTTCCAGCCGCATCACCGGCTCTGTGGTCGACCCGTCGGGCGCCGCAGTGCCGAAAGCCGCCGTCAGCCTCCTGCTGCATGGCGGCAAGCAGCCCGTCAGTTCTACCGTCACGAACTCCGACGGGCAGTTCTCGATCGAAGCCGTACGGCCCGAGCTGTACGACCTCTCGATCGACTCCGCCGGATTCCAAACGTACAAGCTCGAAAACGTGAAGGTCGATCCGGCGCGCACCACCGACCTGCCCGCGCTAAGGCTCACGCTCTCGACTACGACAACCGCGGTCGAAGTCAATGCCACCGTCGAAACCGTGCAGACCACGAGTCCCGAGATTTCGACCACCGTCACGGCCGACCAAATCCGCAGGCTGCCGGTCGGCGATCGCAACGTCGTCGGCTTCATTAATACTCAGGCCGGTGTTTCGGGATCAGCGTTCAGTACGACCATCAATGGGCAGCGCACTTCGTTCAGCAATGTCACGCTCGATGGGGTGAATATCCAGGACAACTACATCCGCTCGAACGCCCTCGACTATCAGCCCAATCTGCTGCTGCTCGATCAGGTGCGCGAGTTCACCATCACCACTTCCAACGCGAGCTCGGCCGAAAGCGGAGCTTCGCAGGTCAACCTCAGCACGCCCTCGGGGACCAATCAGGTGCGCGGCACCGCTTACTGGCAGAATCGCAACAACAGTTTCGCCGCCAATAGTTTTTTCAACAACCAGGACGGCATCGGACTCCCGCGACTCAATCTGAATCAGGTGGGCGGCTCGGTAGGCGGCCCGATCAAGCGCGACAAACTGTTCTACTTCGTGAATTACGAGGCGTATCGCAATCGCAGCCAGACTTCAGTGAACGCGACAATCCTCACGCAGACGGCGCGCCAGGGAATCTTCACTTATATCGATACGCGCGATACCGTTCAGAGCCGAAACATTCTGAACATCGTCGGGCTGCCGCAGGATCCTACGATGGCGGCGCTACTGGCGCAAACCCCGACACCCGATAAGATCAACAATTTCCGCGTGGGCGATAGTCAGCCTGGCCGTTTGCTCAATACCGCCGGCTATTCCTATCTCATCCGCAACAATCGCGACCGCGACAACGTCACCAGCCGGCTGGACTGGTATCCGTCGCAGAAGCATTCTTTCGCGGGAAGTTACTTGTGGAATCGCGACCTGGTGGATCGTCCGGATGTTAGTGTGAGCTTCGCCACCGTGCCGATCTTCAAGAACGACGATGCGCGGAACTTCATGTCGCTCACCTGGCGCTGGAGTCCCAAGGCGACTTTTACGAATGAGTTCGGCGGCGGCTTCAACCTGGCGCCCGCGAACTTTTCGAGCGATGTGAAACTTCCGGCGTTCACCATCGGCGGCATGAGTTACAGCTCGCCCGATCCGATCGCGAATGCAGCCATTCTCCCCCAGGGGCGCACCACCAACACCTATAACATTCGTGAGAACGCCATTTGGACCAAGGGTCGCCACACCCTGAATTTCGGTTACCAGTTTCAGGGCATCACCGTGCGCACGTTCGATTTCACAGGTACCGTTCCGGCGTTCAACGTCGGGATCACGTCGCTGAATCAGGAAGAAAATCTGCTTGGGTTTGCGGATCTTCCGCGCGTTAGCGCCGACGATCTGGATTCCGCCAATCGTCTGCTGGCGTCGTTGGCGGGTCTGCTGGACAACGCCAGCGTCACTTACAACGTCACTAGCCGCAATTCCGGTTACGTGCCTGGAGCGGCGTATCTGCGGCACTTTTCGTTCAACAACCACGCTCTCTATGCGCAGGACAAATGGCGCGTCCGCCCGCGCCTGACCATGACGGCCGGCGTGCGCTGGGATTATTTTCCGCCGGTCTACGAGAAAAACGGCTTGGAGCTTCAACCGGTCGTGACGGGCAACAACGCGATCGCGACGCTGCGCTCGAACGCGACTGTCGATTTTGCAAGCGGCTCCGGCGGTCGGCCTTTGTACAATCGCGATCTGAACAATTTCGCGCCCAACGTCGGGCTCGCCTGGGATCTTTTCGGGAACGGCAGGACCTCGCTGCGCGCCGGATATAGCCTGCACTTCGTTACCGACGAAAATATTTCGATCGCCGAAGTATTTCCTTATCAGAACGCGGGTCTGCAGGGTTTCGTGCAGCCTTTCGATCTCTCCGGCACGATCACCAAGAACCGGCCGGTGCTTGCTCCGCCGAAGTTCAAGGTCCCGCGAACCATGGCCGAGGATTACGCCGAGAATCCATTCGCGTCTTTCGGTTTGCTGAATCCTAATCTCCGCACGCCCTATAACCAAGAGTTCAGTGTTTCCATTCAGCACGAGGTCAAGGGAACGATTATCGAAGCGCGTTACGTGGGGAGTCATGCGACCAAGCTGCTGCGCGCTTTCGACGTGAATCAGATCGACGTCCGGTCCGGAGGATTTCTTGACGATTTCATTCGCGCGCAGAGCAATGGATTTCTGGCACAGGCTGCCACCGGGGTTTTCAATCCGGCCTTCGACCCGCGCCGGCCGGGCAGCCAACCGCTCACTGTTTTTCCAAAACTGGTCGCCGGCGGCCTGCTCACCAACCCCACTGTTCGATCGCTACTCTCATCCGGCGAAGCGGGAGAACTGGCCAGCATTTATCAGATCTTCGGCTTCAACGGGCCGATCAATTTCTATCCGAATCCCAATGCGCTGAGCACCTACTACGTCGATAACGTCAGCAACTCGCGTTACGATTCGCTGCAGCTCGAAGTTCGCAAGCGCTTCTCGCAGGGGCTGCAGTATCAGGTCAATTACAACTATTCGCATTGGCTGAGCGACGCCGTGGGACTGGATCAGGTGCGCTTCGAGCCGTACCTGGATATCAACAATGGCAAGATCGAAAAGGCGCGCAACTCGAACGACCTGACGCACCAGTTCAAAACCAATTTCTCGTATGAGCTACCTTTTGGCGGCAGCCATCGGATCCATACGCGCCGCTTGAATGCAGTGCTGTCCGGCTGGAGCGTGAGCGGCAATCTGGTGTGGCAGTCCGGGAATCCGTTCTCGATTCACTCCGGCCGCGGAACTTTCAACACGCAGTTTTTCTCCGGTGTGAACGAAGCCAATACGGCCTTGACGCGCGGCATGCTGCAGGATAATTTCCAGTTTCGGATGACGGGGAACGGTCCCTACTTCGTGCCGCAGTCGGTGATCGGATCGGACGGACGCGCGGTGGCCCCGGATGGATCGCAGCCGTTCCCGGGGCAAATATTCTTTAACCCCGGGGCAGGGAAAGTGGGCGCCCTGCAGCGGCGGCAGTTAACCGGGCCGAATTTCTTCGGGATGGACGCTGCGCTTTCGAAGGAGACTAAGATTCTGGATCGCTACTCGGTCGAGTTGCGCATGGAAGCTCTGAACGCGACTAATCATCCGGCGTTTCAGTTCTTCAGTCAGAACATCAACTCGACGCAGTTTGGAAAAATCGGCAGCGTTACGGGCGGGCGGCAATTGCAACTCGGCTTGCGCCTGAAATTTTGAGTGGGGTGCTAGTCCGCCGGCCGCCTACTTCCGCGCCGCCGGCAGCGCGGCCTTCGCCCTGTCGAAACGCGTGTGTCCCTGCGTATAGCGCCACAACTGCACCAGACCCTTGTGGAGCGCGGTATGCAATTTCCACAGCAGCACGGTCGCGACAAGTCCGATTGCCCAACCCACATAATCCATTACACGGAAGCAATTGCCATCGCACGGAGGGCCGAGATTGATGCTGAGCGCGACCGGAATGATGAGGAACACCACCCAGGCGACCATGGCCCACAACTCAATCCGACGTGGAAGGTTGCGCCACTGCAACTTCTCACGCCAGCCTTTGAGCACCACGTCCCATAGGAATTTCCAGACGAGCGCCGGTACAGCCAGCCAGAATGCGAGATTGACCCACGACACCGTTGGAAATGGGTTCAACTCGAAAAAGTCTTTTCCGTAAAGGTCGGTGAATCTCAGCTCCAGCCACTCGCGAAGAGGCGTCAGCAGGTGGGCCAGGAAGAAAAGCGCCGCAAGGATCGTCGCCAGGCGAAGGATTCCATAGATCACATAATCGCCGGTGTCCATGAGCCAGCGTTGTCCCCACCAGCGGCTGTTTACGTCCATCTGTTGGGGTTCGAAACGCGCGTCGATCTGCATTACTTCCTGCACGATCTTGTGGAGTATCTCGGGGTCTTTCCAATACCCTTGGTGCGCGAGGCCGGGGATCGGATAGCGTGCGAACCCGCAGTCGAATTTGCGCTCGAATAAATTATTGGTCGCGTCCGTTTCCGATTCGAACAAACCATCCAGGGAGTAGCCTACGGGGTCGCTAATATCCCAGAAATTCCACCAGGGAATCAGCCGGTCTTGCGGAGTGAGCGCATCCTGAGGAAAATTGGGATCCGGCCAGATCAGGTGATGCTTGTCGATCGGAGATCCCATGGTGACCAGCCCTTGAACTTCCGCGAGCCAAGCAGGTATCGGGGTGGTTTTAGTGGCATGTACCAGGCACTTCCAGGCGACTACGGTTCCTTCGCTGTGACAAACGAGATACGTCGCTGCGGTATCAAACTTGACGCCTTCCCTTAGCTGGATTTTCTCGCGAACCTTGGCGACATCCGATAGAGTGTTGTTGAACTCCAGATTTATCTCGGCATGCACGCCGGGCGATTCGGTATACATTTGGACGTCGCCAAGGAATTTCAGCAAGACCCAGTGAAGGATCTCGGCCTTCTTGGAGATGACGGCCAGTTTGCGCAGCAGACCCAGAATGGTTTCGACATTGGTGATGGCTTCGCGCCAGGTGGCGAGGCCCTGATTTCCGCGCTTTTCGCCGCGGATCCGGTTATTGATGGAGTGCGCCCATGTGAATACCGGAACCGGCAGATGATTGTCGTGATCCTTGATGTACTTCTCAGTAATGGGCTGCCAGTAACATTCGGAAAAGGCGATGTAGTAGCGATGCCCCGGGATCGTGAACACCAGATACGCCGGATCGGTCTCCCCGGGCTTAAGCCGGTCCGCTACGCGCGAAACCAGGTTGAACACCTTGAGATCGCAGTCCTTCCGATCCGGCAGCGTTCGGCAGAACTCATTGATGAAGTTGACGGCGGTTTCGTTCAGGCTTTGATCGCCGATGCCATGAACGATGACAATATGCTTGTAATGGTCGGCCACTTTAACTCCTTAAATCCTGGGTAGGAGGAATTATAGTGCAATTTAACGCCGCGCGGATTATTTACTCGCGACTTCGAGCAGGGTGGCGGTCACCATCTTGAGTCCACTAACCAGCGAGTCGACGGCCACGCGTTCGTCGTTGCCGTGCATACGCTCGAGTTCCTGAGCGGTGATCGGATACGGATAGATCCCATACACCGGCACGCCGCGCATGCGCCACGCCGCTGCGTCGGTGCCCGCCTGGAACAGATACGGCGTGACTTTCGCTCCTGGATAGGTCAACCCGGCGTGCTTGACTAGTGCATCGTATAGCGCACCCGATCGCGGCGACTCGGCGATGCGTCGCTCGGCATCCCTAATGCGCGCCTGTTCAGGTGTCATCTGCGCGCGCGAGCTACTGATATTCGCGACGGTTACCTCCACGCGCGAGTCGTCGATCACGCGCTTCATTTCCTCGATTAACTCTTCGGCGACGGTTCCAGGCACGACGCGAAAGTTGATCGTGGCATCGGCTGATCCGGGAATCACGTTGCCGCGGAATCCGGCGTTCAGCAGCACCGGCGCGATGGTGTTGCGCATGATTGCGTGCAGCAGCGTGTCGCGACTGATCGCGCGATCCGCCGCGGCTACCAATGCTTCATCGCGACTCGTCGCCAGATTTCGGAAGTGCGTGCGCATCGGCTCTTCACTGGTTTCTGAAAGTGTGAGGAAGAACTGGCGCGTCGATTCCGTGAGGCGTGGCTTGGTGTCGTACGCGGAAATCTTCGCCAGCGCGCGCGCCAGGATGAAGATCGCATTGTCGGGCTGCGGCATGGACGAATGGGTCGACGTGCCACGCGCCCGCAGCAGCAGCGAGATGCTGCCTTTGTCCGCTGTCGAGATGCTGACGTATTGAACCTTTCCAGCGTCGTTCTTGATGATCCAGCCGCCTTCGTTCAGCGCGAACTCGCAATCGATCTTGCTCCAGTGGTTCTCCGCGAGCCAGCGTGTACTGTACGACCCGCCCTCCTCATCCGCTTCGGCGAGGAAGATAATGTCGCGCGAGAGTTTGCGTTTCGATCGCGCGATATCGATGACCGCTTGCGCGAAGACGGCCAGGCCGCCCTTGAAATCGATCGCGCCACGGCCCCATACGAATCCATCTTTGATAACGCCGCCGAACGGATCTACGGACCACTTCTCGCGCTCGACGCCGACTACATCCGCGTGGCCCGCCAACAGCACCGGCCGCTTGCTCCCATCGCCCCGGAGTCGAGCGACGAAATGCGACTTACCCGCTTGCGGCGTAGGCAGAATGTCGATCTCGAATCCGAGTCCGTCGAATCGCCGCTTCAGAAACTCCGCGACCTGTGCTTCGTTACCCGGCGGATTGCTGGTGTCGATGCGGATGACCTCTGCCAGTAGTCGGGCCACCTCTGGGGCGGAATCCGCTTGCGGCTGAGGAAACGCGCCTGGAGTTCCGAACGTCATCATAAGTGTGGCCAGCAGCGCCCGTCGCATGGACCCACAATATTACCGCGATATATTGAGGTCTGATGCTCGCCGTTCTGTGGTTGGTCCTTCTCGCGTCGCCGCTGTTCGCGCAGCACGATTGTAACTCCGCGCCCGCGTGGACCACTTGCGAGGTTTCCTTCGACCTTCAAGCCGGCGAGGACCCCGCCAAGATCGATCTGCGCGCTGAGCTTCGATCTCCGCTACACAAGACATTTCTGATGCGCGCGTTTTCGGACGGTGACGGGAAACTCACGATTCGCTTCACGCCCAACGTCGCCGGGCCG
>DASYPO010000350.1:0-2644 GCA_036006545.1 Bryobacteraceae bacterium | reverse complement strand
ATTCCGACATACCCAGCGGAATTGCAGGACCAGTTGTACAGTAACTAAGCACTGCAGAACTTACTTCAAAATACTGGGCAATTCCTTTGGCGCGCTCGCGCGCCTGACCATTTTCCGAATAGCCCAAATGACCAGAACTCCAGCGCCGATCGGCAGGGTGGGTAGCCCGATCATGATGAGAGACATCTGTTCACCGCTGGCGCACGGTCCCACGGGGCCAATCGGAGGCACCGAAAGCAACACGAAGGATGCTGCACCGATCGCAAACGTGATCAGTCCAAATTTGAACATGGTGCTGTGCTCACCTTGTTGTTCCGAATCCGCGTGTATCTGCGTGCATCTGCGGCTAATTTAGCTCGTGGGTTGCGGCGCTGGGTGATTTCGGGTTTTCCAAAGATCCAGTAGCAGCAGCGTTGCGCCGAGGGTGATCGCACTGTCGGCGACGTTGAACGAGGGGAACTCGTACGAGCCGATGAAAACCTGCAGGAAATCGGTTACGGTCCCGCGCACCAGGCGATCCCAGGCGTTGCCGAGCGCCCCGCCGAATACCAGCGCCAGGCCGGTGTGCAGCAGGAAGCTGTGTGCCACGCCGTTCTTGACCGGTCGCCACAGCATCGCCAGGATTACCGACATCACGATCGCCGAAACACCCATCAACAGCACGCTGCGCCAGGGACCCTGCGATTGGGAGAGGAACCCAAATGCCGCGCCCGGATTCTCGGTGTGCACGATGTTGAAGAATCCCGAGATCACCGGATTCACGTCCATCAGCGTGACGCTCCTTTGAATCCAGATCTTGGTGAGCCGATCGAGCAGCACCACTCCCGCGATGATTCCGACTGATCGCATGCGTAACTGAGCCGTCATCCCAGCATTTCCCCAAGCGCTGCCGCGCACGTGTCGCACACGGTCGGATACTTCGCGTCTTCGCCCACTTTAGTCGAATACTTCCAGCAGCGCTCGCATTTCACGCCATCGGCGCGCTCGACGGCAACCGTCATTTCGCCGTCACCGGCTTCGAGAATCACCTGGGACACTATAAATAGAGACGAAAGATCCGAGGCGTAAGTTTCCAGCGCCGGCGGTCCGCCCGAGATTCGCACGCGGGCTTCGAGAGAGGTGCCGATGAACTTGGTCTGCCGGGATTCTTCGAGTGCCTTCAACACTTTCTCGCGCGCGCTCATGAGATCGTCCCAGGCGGCGAGTTTGGCCGTATCCAATCCCGAGGCGAGCTCTTCGGGCTCCGGCAGCAGCGCTGCGTGCACTGTCTCCGGCGCGCCCGACGGTTTCGCGGTGTAGCCCCAGACTTCCTCGGCGGTGAACGCCAGCAGCGGCGCGACCAAACGGGTCAGCGCGTAGTGGATCCGGTAGAGCGCGGTCTGGCCGCTACGTCGCGCGCGGCTGCGGGTGGCGGCTGTATACAGCCGGTCTTTCAAAACGTCGAAATACACCGCGCTTAATTCCGCAGTCGCGAAATCGTAGACCCCGCGATACACCTTGTGGAACGCGAGCTCGCCATACCACTGGCGGCAGTTGCGAACCAGTACTTCGGTGCGCGCGAGAATCCAGCGGTCGATCTCGAGCATTTGCTCGACCGGCACCGCGTCCGCGATCGGATCGAAATCGTGCAGATTTCCCAGCGCGTAGCGAAACGTGTTGCGCAGTTTGCGATATGCCTCGACCAGGCGGTCGAGGATGGTGGGCGACAAACGCACGTCTTCGGTGAACTCGACCGAAGCGGTCCATAGCCGCAGCAACTCGGCGCCGTACTCTTTGATGATCTCGTCGGGCTCAATCGCGTTGCCCTTGGATTTGTGCATCGCGTGGCCGTGCTCGTCGAGCGTCCAGCCGTGCGTGGCCGACGCGCGATACGGCGCATCGCCGCGGAGTCCAACGCCGATCAGCAGCGAGCTGTGGAACCAGCCGCGATACTGATCGCCGCCTTCCATGTACATGTCGGATGGCCAGGGAAGCCCGTGCTCTTGGTTCAGCACTGCGAGATGGCTCGATCCGGAATCGAACCAGACGTCCAAAATGTCGCTTTCCTTGCGGAAGGAAGTCCCGCCGCACTTCGAGCATTTCACGCCGTCGCCTATCAGCTCGGCGGCGGACTTTTCGTACCAGACGTCGGCGGTGTGCTCGCCGAACAGAGCGACGACGCGATCGAGTATTCGCCGTTCGGTCATGGACTCATTGCAGAACTCGCAGAAAAACGCGATGATCGGCACGCCCCAGACGCGCTGCCGCGAAATACACCAGTCGGGCCGGGATGCGATCATGTTAGAGATCCGCTGCTCGCCCCACGCGGGCGTCCACTTCACGCGCTGGATGGCTTCGAGCGCACGCTGGCGCAGGTTGTTGCGCTCCATCCCGATGAACCACTGCTCGGTGGCGCGGAAAATGGTCGGATTGTGGCAGCGCCAGCAGTGCGGATAGCTGTGCTTGACGTTTTCCTCGCCCAATAGCGCCCCAGCCGCCCGTAGGATGCCGAGGACGACTGGATTGGCTTTCCAAACCGTGAGGCCGATCAGCTCTTCGGGCAAGCGGCCGGACGCGCCTTCGACGTGATAGAAGCGGCCTGCGCCGTCCACAGGACAATAGGTGGCAATGCCGTATTTCTGCGAGACCACGTAGTCCTCTTGCC
>DASYPO010000349.1:0-26127 GCA_036006545.1 Bryobacteraceae bacterium | reverse complement strand
GCGCTGGTGACGCGATAAATCTTCTCCTTGGCGAGCACGTCGGGAAACAAAAGCGTCCGATGGGAGTCCGACGAATGTCTGGTCAGATCGAGCACGCGGTCGACGGCCACCGTGATCATCGCACCCGGGAAAACCGCAGCCAGCGCTTCCATTCGGAGGCCTTCGTCCGTGATGGGGGGCGTGGCGGCCAGCGCGCCCAGCGCAAACATGATTCCTGCGCCGAGCTGTTTCAACATCGTGATTAGAGCTTAGCCTCGTACTGGGCACGGCGAAGGGCTTCGAGCGCGCTGTCGATCCGGCGGAAAGCGAGATTGCGCCAGCGCGCCGCGGCCGGGGTATCGGTCTCGCCGGCGATATCGGCACGGGCGGTTTCGAGTAGGCCACGGATTCTATTGAAGCGTCCACGGCGCTCCAAGTTCGGGTCCACAGGGGAGGGTTTCCGCGAATCGCGCCCATCCAGCGCCGCTGCGCGCTCGATCTCCTGAATGGCAGCCTCGACTTCGTCGTCGCAGCGCTTGAGGTGGCGAGCAACGGCAGGATCTTCCCGCATTCGCAACAGCACTTGGGCGGCGCGAAGGTCGGCATAAGCGCGCAGGTAGCGAGGGTGTTTCTGAGCGTCGGCGGCGGCGGGCAACACCAGCGCCAGCGCGATCGCGCCCCAAACAGAGGATCGCAGGAGTAGCATGAGTCACCTCCTGTGCGCATGGTACCGCACCGCTCCTTTTAATCGCGGCTCTGTTGGTTCTTCAGGAGCTATTCGCCGAAACGCGCACCGGCGGGCATGCGGCCGCGCAATCCGCGGAACATCTTCAAGCCCCACAAGAGGGCGGGCGAACGGCGCGAGATCAAACGCTGATCGGCCACTCGGCGGTTTCCGAAAGTGTAGGAAGGATACGGGTGCAGCGTCGCAGTGATATCGGCGAGTTTCATGCCATGCCGCAGCGCGAGTGCCCATTCGCCGATCAGCTCGCCTGCACGGGCGCCGAGAATCGTCGCGCCGAGAATTTTCCCGTTGGGCGCAGCGAAAACTTTGATCAGCCCGGTTTCTTCGCCGTCGACGATGGCGCGATCCAGATGCGCGTAGGGAAACTTGAACGCCTCGTAACGGATTTCGCGATTGCGGAGCTGATCCTCGGATGCGCCGACGTGGGCCAGCTCGGGGTCGCAATAAGTGCACCACGGCACGCGGGTTTCGTCCAATCGAACTTTTCTGGCGACCATTTTTCCGGCGAGCGCATTGATGATGGCGACCTTGGACATGTGCTCAGCCATGTGCGTGAACTGATGGCGTCCGGTCACGTCGCCGGCGGCGTAGATGTGTTTCACTTCGGTGCGGCAGCGGTCGTCGACCCGCACGCCGTACTCGGTCACGCGAATTCCCGCAGCGCGCAGGTCAAGATCGGAGACATCGACGTAACGCCCCGCCGCGAAAAGAATCGCATCCGCTTCGAGACGCGTGCCGTCGCTTAAGTGCGCGATCACATTGCCTTCGATTCGCTCGACCGTTGTGCCGAATCGAAAATCAACACCTTCTTTACGTAGAGACTGTTCGAGTAAATAGGTCAGCTCCGCATCATCACGACCGAGCACGCGGTGACTGGATTCGACTACGGTGACCTTCGATCCCAGCCGCTGGAACGCCTGCGCTAGCTCAACCCCCTGCGGTCCGGCCCCAACTACGATCAGGCGTGCAGGCAGGTGGTCGATTTCGAAGATCGAGTCGCTGGTGAAATGCGGTACCGTATCGAGGCCTTCCAGCTTGGGAATCAGCGGGCGGCTTCCTGCCGCGATCAGAAAGTAGCGAGAAGTAAGGCGCTGGCCGGTAGAGAGCTGCACGGTGTGCGCATCAGCGAACCGCGCACGGGCGGTGATTACGCGCACGCCCAGCCGCTCGAAAACTTCCGGCGAATCGGCTTGCTCGTAGATACCGCGGCGCACCGAATCGACGCGTCGCATAACGGCAGCGAAGTTGATCTGCGGTTCCTCGCGGGTGATCCCGAATTCCGCCGCAGATCGCGCGGCTTGCGCCATGTGCGCAGATTTGAGCAGCGTTTTGCTGGGCACGCAGCCGGTCCAGGTGCAATCGCCACCCAGCCGGTTGGATTCGATCAGGGCGGTTCGCGCGCCTAGCGACGCGGAGATTCCGGCAGCTACCAAACCAGCCGCACCCCCACCGATCACCGTCATGTCGAAGTCGGGCTGCATTCGGACCGCTCAGGTTAGACGAAGCCAGGTACCTGGAGGTTCGCAGAAAATACCGGGCCGAATGCGGGAGGTTACTGCGGACAGCAGGTCATTCGTCCATGCAGCCGATCATGCCGTCGAGTTTGTCGGTGATTTCAGCAAGTCGCATGTCGATGTAGCTCATACGCTGTTCGTGAAGCGCGTAGCTTTCGTGAAGTTTAGACATGAGCCGTTCGTGATCGGCCATTCGCTGTTCGTGAAGTGCGAGGCTTTCCGCCTGCCTGGCTTGAAGCCGTTCGTGAACTAAAAGGGGTGGGCCTGCATTTTTTGAACGTCAGCCTGCTGCTGTTGGATCTCAACCATGACGGCAAGAGTACCCTTGAGCTGAGTCATCTGCTGCTCGTAATCCATCTGCGACCATTATAGGCGCGCACACCCGTAGAATCGAAGCAGATGCGCGCGCCGGTTACGGTCGCCCCCACCAACCTCGATTCCGTCCCCGACCGGCCAGCCGTCTTCCTCCTTTGGGCCAGCGAAGGCAAGCCATATCTTGCCCGAACCGCGCTTCTGCGGCGACGTTTGCGACGCCTGATCTCCGAGCGCGACCGGGTGTCGCGGGTCCTGAATCTGCGCGGTGTCGTCGAACGGATCGAGTACTGGCCCACCGGGTCGCAACTCGAATCCTCGCTGTTGCACCTTGACCTCGCGCAGCGCTGGTTTCCCGACGACTGGCAACGCATCACGCGACTCCGCCCGCCGACATTCGTGCGGCTCACGCTGGATAATCCGTTCCCGCGAACGATGCTCACCTCACGGCTGGGACGCGGGCTGTACTATGGACCCTTCGCCAGCCGCGCGGCGGCGGAACGCTTCGAGAACGAAATGCTGGACCTGTTTCAGATCCGGCGCTGCGAAGAGAATCTCGATCCGCGTCCGGATCATCCAGGCTGCATCTACGGCGAAATGAATCGCTGCCTCCGGCCGTGCCAGCAGGCAGTCTCGCCCGATGAGTATCGCAGCGAAGTATCCCGCGTCGAACAGTTCCTGAAGACCAGCGGTGCGTCACTCGCCGAGAGTGCGGGCGCCGCGCGCGACCGGGCCAGCGCCGCGATGCAATTTGAAGAGGCTGATCGGATGCACCAGCGCGCCGAGCGGATCGCAGGTGTGCAGACTCTGGCGGGAGAGCTGGCGCGTGCGATCGATAACCTGGCTGGCGTCGCGGTGACGCCTTCAACCGATCACGGCGTCGTGGATTTGTGGTTTCTGCTGGGCGGCTGCTGGCAGGAGCCGCTGAAATTTCCATTGGCCGAGGCAGTGGATGCGGGCCGATCGATGGATCGCCGGCTGCGCGAAGCGGCTGCGGGAATTACGCCACAAGGCTCGCCGAATCTGGAACATTTGTCGATTCTGATGCGCTGGTATGGATCCACGTGGCGCGACGGGGAGTGGCTGTCCTTCGATTCACTGGAGCACATTCCGTATCGCAAGCTGGTGAACGCGATCGGGCGAGTGGCGAAAGTGCAGCTCGGATGAATCTGGCAGGCGACAAGATCGCCTACCCTACTCGGCTCGGGCTAGGCGGGCCCGCGTAGTTCCAGATAGGATCGGATCGCCTCATCCAGCGACGGCATGGGCGCGATTCCGAACGCTTCCACTTTCAGGTTCGCTAGCGCGGAATATTTGGGGCGACGCGCAGCAGTGCGGAATTCGCGCTCATTGGTCGGCTTGAGCGAGGGCTTCACGCCGGCCGCTTCGAAGATTTTCACGGCCCAATCGAACCAGGAGATCGGCGCTCCCCCGCCGAGGTGGAAGATCCCGGTGGCATCGCGCTCAATTAGGTCGGCCGTGCGCGACGCCAGCGCCGGAGCGAAACTGGGCGAGGCGACGTGATCTTCTACCACGCGAATGGGCTGGTTTTGCGCGGCCAGTCGCAGCATCAGCTCGACGAAGTTTCCGCGCGCGGTATTCAGTCCTCCGGGGCCAAAAACGCCGGACGTGCGAATGATCAAAACCTGGTCTAAGTACGCGCGCGCATACAGTTCGCCGCACAGTTTCGAAACCGCGTAGGCGCCCAGCGGATGCGTGGCGTCTTCTTCCACATAGGCGCGGCCGGCCATTCCGTCGAACACATAGTCGGTGGAGAAATGCACCAGGCGTGCGTCCACTTGCCGGCATGCGAGCGCGAGGTTCCGTACCGCCAACGCATTAACCAGAAACGCGGCCTGGGGCTCTTTTTCGGCGACGTCGACCTGATTGTAGGCGGCAGCGTTGATCACGATTGCGGGATCGAATTCGGCGAGACAATGCTCCACGCGCGCCGTGTCGGTGATGTCGACGTGCGTACGTTCGAACCCCGCCACCTGATAGCCGCGCGTCTGAAACTCGGTTTTCAGCTCCACGCCGAGCTGGCCGCCACTTCCAAAGATCGCAATTCTTTTCACGTTGTTTTCCATGATAGCGAGAGGAACTCGGCAGGCGCCCGGTTTGCGGTTAAGAAAAAGATCGCCTGCGCGACGGGTACAATTGCGAGTTGATCTGGCGATATGCGGCGTTCGCATGGCTGGCGCTCCTGACAGGGCTGAACGTGTATCGCGCGATTACGTGGTCCATCACGATCGACGAAGCGCGCGTCTTTCTCGACTACCTGGGCAGCCCCTCGAAAGTCTTCTCGGCAAGCTATGACCCGTGCAATCACGTGTTACAGACGTGGCTTTCATCGCTCGCGGTGGCCTTGCTTGGCCGCGCGGAATGGGTCATCCGGCTGCCCAGCCTGATCGCTGGCCTTTTCTATTTCGGAGCGGTATGGAAACTGTCGCGGATGCTGGTGGGCGAGGGCGGGCGGCATCTGCTGGCGGTGGTGGTCCTGTCGGCGAATCCGCTAATCCTGGATCACTTGTCGCTGGGACGAGGATACGGACTGGCGCTGACCCTGTTCGCGTGGGCCTTCTATCATCTGCTGCTGGCATTGGAGAATGACGACGTGCGGCGCATCTCCTATGCGGGCTACCTCCTTTCGCTCGCGATCGCGGCCAACCTGGTGTTCGTCGTCCCGGTGACTGCGATCCTGACGATTTTCGCGATTGCATGGTGGCGCCCGGGCGCAGCTGGAGTTCTGATCGACCGCTTGTTATTGCCGACGGTAGTCCCGGCATTCCTGATTGTCGTGATTCCACTTTCGAAGACCGCCGCTGGACAGTTCATTTTTGGCGAGCGGAACCTGTACGCGTCCTGGAATACTTTGGTGTCGTCGTCGCTGGCGGCGTTCAGCCCGGAGACGCCAGCCTGGATAGGGCCAATCGAAAAATGGGTGTTGCCAATACTCGCGATTCTGATCGTCGCGATGGGCGCCGCAGCATGGCGAAGAATGGAGACAGCGGCTGCACGGGCACTTTTTCTCGCTGTCGGAACGCTGCTGTTGAGTCATGCCGCGTGGATCGTCGCGCACCAATCGGTGGGGGTGCTGTATCCCGGCTGGCGTTATGCGATCTATTGGATCTGGCTGTTCCTGTTCGCCTGCGTGGCAGCCTGGAAGGTCGCCTCGATGAGAGCCCTTGCCTGGGTCTTCGCGGCGCTCCTGGTGGCCGTCGGAGTGCGTTTCACGATCGAGCTCGGCACCGGGTTTTATTATGAGTTTCCCGATCACGCCGAGGTCAAGCAGGCCATCCAGCAGATCCGCACGCTGCACGGAAACCTGCCGACGAAGGTCCAAATCGGCTGTAGTTGGGAATACGATTGCCCATTGAATTACTACCGGCAAAAAAATAGATTGCGTTGGATGGAGCCGGCGGATCGGAAAGGCGAAGTGCCCGGCCGCGACGTGTATGTGCTCCGCGCCCAAGATGCAGCTTGGATGGATCGTCTGCACTTGAAGCGAGTGTGGACGGGACCCCGTACGGGAGTCATCGTGGCGGTGCCGTCAGTCGATATCCGGTGACCAGCCGATCCAACGGCAATCGGACATGGAGCTCCCCTAGTGGATATCAAGTCATCCCAGATCCGATATGTACTGGGTGGATGGCCTCACGTAAAGTAAGCCAAGCGGGCAATTCGATTCTGAGATACCAACATGAAGTGTTCGGGCTCAGTGATCTGTTTCGTGCCAGCGTGATCGCTGGATTACGTGCTTTCCAGCAGGACGCGCTCCGGTAAAGAAGAAGATCTTCTGCGTTACCGGTAGTTGAAGGCTAGCCAGATCACCACGCCGACGCCGGCCGGGAGCAAAATCTCTACCCAGTTGCGTCGCAGAAATGCAGCCACCGAAAAGCGTATACGCTCGCGTGCAGGCGTCGCCTCGCGATCGATTAAAGTGGACGCCAGGCGCGTACGCAGGCTCGAGGGCAATCGATTCAAGACGCGCTGGATTTCTTGCCGCCCGCGACGGTCGGCGATCAGGATCGTCGCCGAGTTGAAGCTGTTGGTGGAGGCTTCCAATTCGCGCCGCAGCTTGGGCGGGACTTCGTTCACCGAGCGGTACACCTTGGTCCGCTTGCCTTTGGCGATGAAGATCGTCGAGGTCTTCACGGTGACGCGATTCATTTAACCCTCAGCGGGAACCGACTTCGCGACGGGGCGCTCTCCGGCCGCGGGGCGCGAAGGCACACGCGCCACATCCAGTGCGGCGTGACTCAGTGTGACTTCAATGAACCCCAAAGCGGCTTTGGAAAGCGCTTTGTCCTTCCTATAGATTAGTCCAATCTGGCGCAGCATGGGATCGGGGCCCAAGGAGATTGCCATCAAACGTCCGGCAGCGACTTCTTCGCGGCAATGCGCCCCCGCCACGAAACCCACGCCCAGTCCGGCCAGCGCGAAGCGTTTGATCATCTCCGTGGAATCCAGCTCCATCGAAATTCGCATTTCTTCTTCGACCGGCTCGAGCCACGCGGTCAGGCGGGCTTTGGTGGCGCCGGATTTCGGAAGCAGCAGCGGATGCCCGATCAGGTCGGTGGGCAGGATCGAGGTGCGCTTGGCCAGCGGATGATCCAGCGGCACGATCATCTTGATTTCATCGGCATGGATCTTGACTACCTGCAGGCGCTTTTCCTTGACCGGGATTTGGGTGAAGCCGAAATCGGCCTGGTTATCGACAATGGCTTCGACCACGCGCGGGCCGTAGGAGCGATCCACCAGCATCTGCACGTTGGGGAAACGTTTCTTGTACTCCGAGAAAACGGCCGGCAGAACGTGGATGCAGGTAGCCTCGGTGGCGGCGATGACCAGTTCGCCGCGGGGCACGCGTTCCAGTTCGTTAATCGAGTTTTGCGCGCGGCGGCGAAGTTCCAGGATTTGTTCGGCGTAATCAGCGAAGATGCGTCCGGCGGCGGTCAGGGCGATCTTGGTGCCCAGCCGTTCGAACAGCGAGGTATTGAGCTCCTGTTCGAGCTGGCGCACCTGCGCGCTCACGGCTGGTTGTGTCCGAAAACACGACTGCGCGGCTTTAGAAAAGCTCTTGAGTCGAACGATTTCGAGAAAAGTATGGAGCTGGTCGAGGTCCATGCGCCGCTCCCGGAATGACCCAATTCTAGCAGGCGGGTTGCCAACCCGCCGCAACTTGCCGCTGCCCCGCAGGGTAGGATGAGGCGTGCGAGGCTTCCTAGGACTGCTGCTATTGGCTACGGGCGCGATCTGCGCCGCCGATGCCAGCAGCGTGCTGGTAGTGGTCAACGACAACTCCGCGCTTTCGAAAAGCATCGGCGAGTATTACGTTCGCCGCCGGGCGATTCCATTGAGGCAGATTTGCCATCTTAAGGTCGACCCCGCGGAGGAGATCGCGCGCGCGGATTACGAGCGCTTGATCGCCGCGCCCATCGCGCGGTTTCTGATCGATCAGAAGCTGATCGAGAGCATTCTCTACATCGTGACCACGGCGGGCGTGCCGCTACGGGTTGCGGGCGATCCGCAAAACGTGGCTGCAGTGGATAGCGAACTGGCGCTGCTGTATTCGGACATAAAGCAGGGATCGCCGCATCGCGTGCCGGGATTCATTCCCAACCCCTTCTTCGAGCGCACTCAGGAAAAGTTCCGCCATCCCGAGTTTCCGATGTACCTGGTGACGCGCTTGGCGGCGTACGATTTCGAGGGCGTCAAAGGCATCATCGACCGCGCGTTGATCGCGAAGAACGTCGGGAAATTTGTGATCGATTCACGATCCGCATCGGATGCGCAGGGCGACAACTGGCTGCACGCTGCCGCGAAACTGCTTCCCAAAGACCGTGTGGTGGCGGACGACTCGAGCAAAGTGCTGTACGATCAAACCGGCGTAATCGGCTATGCGAGCTGGGGTTCGAACGATCCGAACCGGAAGAATCGGTTCAATAAGTTTCAGTGGCTCCCGGGCGCGATCATGACCGAGTACGTGTCTAGCGACGGACGCACTTTCAAGCGTCCGCCGGAGAATTGGGTGCTGAGCACATGGAAGAAGGAAGATCAGCATCTGTGGTTCGCGGGCAGTCCGCAGAGCATGACCGCGGACTATATTCTGGAGGGCGCGACGGGCGCGTCGGGGCACGTAGCCGAACCGTATTTGCACATGACTCCGCGTCCGGATCTTCTCTTGCCGGCGTATTACAGCGGTCGGAATCTGGCGGAGAGCTACTATCTTTCGATGCGCGGATTGAGCTGGCAGAATATCGTGGTCGGGGATCCGCTGTGCTCGCTGGGCAAGCCGATCAAGTAGGAGAGCAGACTCCCAGGTCCGCAAGCGAGCCCCTCGTCGGCGTTCGGAGTTGAAGCCTACTGGTAGCGGAGCGCGACCATGGGGTCGACTCGCGTCGCCCGGCGCGCGGGGAAATAGCACGCGGCCAATCCGACGATGGTCACGACGCCGACCACGATTCCGAACGTCATCGGATCGCGCGGCGAGATGTTCCACAGTTGCGCCTGCAATACACGCGTGACGCCCAAGCTGGCCGCGAGTCCGGCGGCGACACCGATCGCGAGCAGCTTCAAACCCATGCGCAGCACCATGCCGAAAACGTCGCCCTGTGCGGCGCCGAGCGCCATGCGAATCCCAATCTCGTGGGTTTGGCGCGACACCGTGTAGGCGATCACGCTGTATACGCCTAGCGCGACCAGCGCCAGTCCAACGCCGGCGAAGACACCCAGCAGCATCAGCGAAAAGCGCGGGCCGGCGTAGGAATACTGGCTGAGGAAATCGTTGAGGCTACCGGCGTTCGTAACGGCGACGCCGCGATCCACATTCCAGATTTCGCGGCGGACGGCGTTGAGCGTCGCCATCGGATCGCCTGCCGTGCGCACCAGCAATCCGCGGAAGTACTGATTAGTGATGCTGTAGGGAATGAACATTTCCGGCCGCGGATCCTCTTGAATGCCTTGATTCTTCGCGTCGGCGGTGACGCCCACGATCTCGAACATCGCGTTGGGGATTTGATACTCGCGATCCGTCTCCAGGTTCTTGATGCGAACCATTTGGCCGAGAGGATTCTCCTTGCCGAAATATTTCTTCACGAACGCCTGATTCACCACGGCGGATTTGCGTGCGCCCGTCACCTCTATTTCATTCAGCGCCCGCCCGCTCACGATCTTCAGGCCGAGCGTCGGGAAATAACCCTGGTCGACGAGTTGGTACATCGATCCCCACCGCTCGGTGTGCGTTTTTCCGGGGATGTCGATTTCACTGCCAATGCCGCCGTAGGGAGGGAGCGAGGTGGCGGGAGACGCAGCCAGGACGCCGGGGATCGCGCGGACGCGCGTCATTAACTTAGAAAAAAACTGCTGTTTGGAATTCGGGGCTTTGTACTGGGCGGGAGGAAGTGGCAAACGGACGGAAAGAACATTGTCAGGATTCATTCCCAGGTCGACGGTTTGGAGCGATACGAACGATCGCATCAATAGCCCTGCGCCGGACAGCAACACCAGCGACAGCGCGACCTCGACCACCACCAGTGTGTTGCGCAGCTTGCCGCGCCGGAAGCCACCGCTGACGCCTTTACCGGAATCGCGCAGCGGCTCGATGATGTCTTTCTTGGCGGCTTGTAGCGCCGGAACCAGGCCGAAGATCAGCGCCGTGAGCACGGAGATGCCGAGGCTGAAGAACATCACGGGAAAGTTGAGGCGGATGTCGGCTTCCTTCGGAATCGCGCCGTCGGGAATCAGATTGACGATGGCTTTCAAGCCCGCCCAGGAGAATACGCAACCCACCAGCGCCCCGCCCAGACCCAGCAAGAGGCTTTCGCATAAGAGCTGACGGATGACGCGCCAGCGGGTCGCGCCCATCGAGTTGCGAATCGCCATTTCTTTTTCGCGAACGGTGGCACGCGCCAGTAACATGTTGGCGACGTTCGCGCAGGCGATCAACAGCACCAGACCGACCGCGGCCGCGAGTGTGAGCAGCGTGGTCTTGAACTGTCCCACGATGCTATCCACCCAGGATTCGGCGCGAACCGTGAACTCCGGCGGATAACGATCCGGGTATTGCTTCGCCAGATTATGTGCGATCACACCAATTTCGGATTCGACGTCGCGCGGTGTCAGGCCGGGCTTGAGGCGGGCTTGAAACTGGAAATAGAGCTGGCTGACGCGGGGATCGGCACGATCGAGCGCGTAGGGCCGGTAGAGATCGGCGGCGCGCTTGGTAAAGCGCTTGGGCATCACGCCGACCAGCGTCGTCGGCACGCCGTTCAGCGTGTAAACCTTGCCCAGGATGTTGGGATCGGAATTGAAATTCTTAACCCAGCACTTGTAGGCGAGCACGAACACTGGGGGCGCGCCGGGCTTGACGTCGTCAGGCGTGGTGGTGCGGCCGAGCATCGCGGGGACGCCAAGAAAACTGAACTGGTTGGGCGTGACATAGGCGCCATCGAACTGCACGGTGCCCTCGGCGGTGGTGTAGAGCACGTCCTCCACGCCGCTGCCGATGACTTCCTCAAAAGAGCGAGCCTGTTCCTGATAATCCAGAAATTCCTCGGGTTTGAAAAAAGAGCGGCCATAGGGCCCGCGATCCTTCACGTCGTGAATGTAAAAGGTGACGACGCGATGCGAGTCCTTGTAGGGAAACGGATCGAGTAGCACGTTCTGGATGACGCTGAAGATGGTGGTGGCGGCGCCGATTCCAAGCGCCAATGCGAGAACCGCAAGCACGGTGAAGCCAGGCTGTTTGCGGAGTCCGCGGAAACCGTATTGGAGGTCGCGCCAGATTCCGTGCATGGGAGTTAGACGGAAGGACGCGGGGAAAGTTCCAGGGAGTGCGGTAAGCCGAAATCGACGATTGACCCAGACTGGTTTGTAGTGCAGACTGGGTACGTGGACGAAGTATATCCGCGGCGAGCGATTGACGAGTGGTCGCAACGTCCGGCGCGGCAGATACTGTTGGACGGACGCCCGGAGTTGTATTTCGGTCTCGTGATGTTGATCTCGAGCACTACCAGCGCGAGCTTATACGTTCGTCCTGGCCTGTCGCCGCCGGGCTGGACCTGGGTGTTGCCGTGGTTGGGAATGCTCGGATACGTGGCCTTCATCGTGATGACGAGGTGGTTTAACGAGCAAGTGATGGTCCCACGCGTCGGTTACGTGGCCTTTCAAGACCAGCCATCGCGGCACTCCATCATTGTGGGGATTATGGTCGGCGCAGCGCTCGCATTTCTGGGCCTGGTAGCAGTGATGGGTGGTAAGCTGCACGAACTCGGTTGGATGGGGTGGGGCTCCGGAATACTGTTCACGGTCAGTTTTGTTGGAATGGGAATTTACCATCGGCTGCCGCACTGGGTTTGCATAGGAGTCTTAGCGGGAGCTTTGACATGGCTCTATCGGACCGAGCCCGGGTTTCGAAACTGGCAACTGGCATCGGTTTGGACAGGCAGTGCGATGGTGCTCAGCGGCGCGTGGCGCTTATGGCGATTCCTACGGGCGAATCCGATTCCCGGAGACGCGGCATGAAGGATCTGGATCGCGTGATTCACGAACCGGCTCGGTTGCAAGTGGTCGCAGTATTGTCAGCGGTGAAGGAGGCGGATTTTCTATACCTCGCGCGCGCGACCGGATTCACCAAGGGAAACCTATCGAGTCACTTGGCCAAGCTGGAGGAAGCGCAGTACGTGGCGATTGAGAAGACCTTTCGCGGGAAGATTCCGCTGACCGTGATCCGGCTAACGGACTCGGGGCGCGGTGCGTTTCAGGACTATCGGAAGAAGTTGGACGAGTTGCTGCGCGCACCGGCGCAAGCCAAGGGAAAGCGGCTGCGGCAGGCGACGCAGGAAGGCTAGTATCGATTACCCGGTTCGCCGAGTCCGCGGGCGAACCGCTTTGCGAAGCCAGTCGTTCACGAGCACATCGACGCTGACGTCCTTTTTAGCGGCACGCTGGCGCAGGGCTTTGGCGACGTCGGGTTCCGGAAGACCCCAGCTCCTATTGGTTTGGCGGTTGCCCGCTTGAGGGTCAAGAGAAAGCCCGCGCCACAATTAGCCGCTACCCATAGCGGAACCACCCGTCCGCACGGTAGAATACTGAATAGGGACGCGTGGGTGATGCCCGGCGACCCGTCGACGTCATGGCTTTCGCCGTCCTCGGTCAGGTAAAGCGATCCCTAGCGAGCTTGAATCCCCAAGAGGTTCGTGCCACCGCCGAACGGCCGGTGCGCGTGGGCTTGGTAGCTCCCTCGCCAGCAGCGCTGGGACGCATGGAAACCTTCTTCGTGCCCCCGCATCTCTCGCCAGAGCGGCGCGTGGAAGCGCTGCGGAGCCTGGTCCGCGCTGGAACTGCCCCGTGCGACGTAGTTATCTATGACTCGTCGCTGCTTCGCCCTGCCAAGGCATATTCATTCGATCCTGAAGCTCCCGGCGATTGCGTGCGCAAGATCCTGCGCGACCGCCAGGACCTGATGCTCCCGCTGGCGCGCAATCTGTATCCGTTCCGCCAGCCCGCCGCGCATCGCATCATTCGGGCCGTCGCGAAAGAAAACGCGCTGTTCTGCTTGGTCACCGCGCTCCCCGACATCGTCCCCAGCCTGGTGTCGATTCCCTGGGCCGTCGGCGAATTCACCTCCGACACGGCGTTTATGACCGCCAACCAGATTCGCATGGCTTTCCAGTTGGCGGCCGCCAGCGATAGAGCCGTGGGGTACCGGGAACAACGCTCGCAGATCGGAACAATTGTGGCGGGCGCGATGGGATGGCGCGCGTTAGCGCGGGAACTGGTCGGCAAGGTCCCCTTCGGCGGCGGTTTGATCCCCAAAGCCGGCGTAGCCTGGGCCGCGACCTTCGCCGTGGGACTCTCAATCGAGCGCGTATTTCGTCTGGGCTACGGCTTCACTCGCTCCGAACGTCGCGCCGTCTACGAAGAAGCCTACGAAAACGGCCGTCAAATCGCCGGCATGCTGCTCGACAGTCTCCGTCACAAAAAAGCCGTGTAAGATACGGTTGTGCGCCTGCTGATCCTGCCCGCCTTTGCGTCGATAATGTTCGCGCAACCACCCTTGATCGAAGGCCTTGCGGCGAGTCCCGTCCGCGTGCTGATTTACGAAGATCTGCAGTGTCCCGATTGTGCGAACTTCCGCGCGGAGATGGAGAAGGAACTGCTTCCGCGCTTCGCGAAGACGGTGGCGTTCGAGCATCGCGATTTCCCGCTAGCCAAGCATTCCTGGGCGCGAAAAGCTTCCATAGCGGCACGGTTTTTCGCGACCGTTTCGCCGGAGATGGGGATCGAATTTCGCCGCGTCACCATGGCGAAACTGCGCGAGATCAAGCCCGAGGCGTTCGATCAGCACGTCGGCGATTTCGCCACAGCACATAAGATCGACCGTGCGAAGGCCATCGCCGCGCTTGACGATCCAGCACTCGCCGCCGCCGTCGAGAAGGATTATCAGGAGGGTGTCGCGCGTGGAATCGCCCGCACTCCCACCGTGCTGGTCGACGGTGAACCCTTCATCGAACGTTTCCCTATCGCGGACGTGATCAAGAGTATCGAAGCGGCCCTTTCGGCCAATAAGAAGTGAGGGACGCCGGAAAAGCAGGCTGGCCGGTCGCGATCGTCACCGGGGCGAGCCGCGGAATCGGGCGAGCCATCGCTACTGAGTTGGCTGCCACCCATCGCGTGATCGCTACCTATCGCGGCCGCCGCGACGCCGCCGAATCGCTGCAATCGGAAACCGGCGCCGAGATCTGCCCCTGCGACGTGGGTGCCGCCGCCGACCGCGCCGCGCTGATCCAGTTCGCGCGGGATCGATTCGGACGACTGGATCTGCTGGTCAATAACGCCGGCATGGCCCCGCGCGAACGTCGCGACCTGCTCGAGGCTACGGAAGAAAGTTTCGACGAATTGATTGGGGTGAACTTGAAGGGCCCGCATTTTCTAACCCAGCTTGCAGCGAATTGGATGGTCGAGCAAGGCAGCGGACGTATCATTTTCGTCACGTCGATTTCTTCTTACACCGCGTCGGTCAATCGTGGCGAATATTGCATCTCGAAAGCCGGACTGAGCATGAGCGTCGCGCTGTGGGCCGCACGGCTCGCCGCCCACGGAATCGGCGTTTTTGAGGTTCGGCCCGGCGTGATCCGAACTGACATGATCGCCGCCGTGGAAGACGTCTACGAAAAACGCATCGCCGACGGCCTGCTTCCGCAGCGCCGGATGGGCGAAGGGCCCGACGTCGCCCGCGCCGTTCGCGCGATCGCCAACGGCCTGCTGGATTACTCGACGGGACAGGTGTTGAACGTCGACGGCGGATTTCACTTGCGGACCTTGTAACGGCCGTCATTAAAATCCTCTAAATATCCTTGTATTTCGGCAGATCCTGCCTTAGGATGGACTTGCTCGGGAGTTGTTCGCCCGCGTCTCAAACACAAATGACATTACACGGCTTGAAGTAACTGCCGGCGTATTGCGCTCCTTGCGCATCTGCCGGCCCGATTCGAAAGGGAAGGCATATGCGATCCGACATGCACAAAGTGATCGTGGAACGTCCGCGGATCCTTAGATCCGGCTGGACGAACCGCAAGACCGCTCTACGGCTCGACGTCAAGCGCAGCGCGCTAGCGGCCGAGGCTGGCGACGACTACGACAGCGGTCCCCACCGCGCGTCGTCTGCGCGTCATGAGAAATATCTCAACGAGAATCTCGCGCCACTGCGACGCTATCTCGAGAGTCAGGTGGGGCGTCCGTGGGACAAGGTGTACTCGGAAATTCGTGCAGGCATTCCGGGAGATGCAGTCGGCCTGCACGTAATGCAACACGTGGAGGACTTCGTCGCCGTCAATGTTTTCTTTGAAGACGGTGTGCTCCGACGTCGCTATCGCTTCGGGGGCTCCCTGCCAGTGGACGGGATGTACATTCACCCGCGCACGCGGCTTCTGCGCAAGACCAAACCGGTGGCTCGCCGGAGCTGGTGGACCCCGCGGCCCGCCGAGGCCGACCTGAATTTCTGCCCGCAAAACCTACCCAACGCTTTCGAAAAGATCGACGGAATCTGGTATCGCGTTGTGGTTCGAATCAACGATCCCAGTCTTCTGGTTCGCCGCTCCGACGGGAAAATGGTTCGCGCGGGAGAGCAAAGCGGCTTCGTTCCCATGGAGACCCTGTCGAAGCAGCAATGCGATCGGAAGACTATACGCAAGATCGAGAACGGCGAATTCGGCCAGTTGTATAACCGCACATTCGTCATTACGAATTCCTGGAAATGAACGAACATGAAAAAGTACGCGATCGTTATCGAACCCACGAGCACCGGCTTCTCCGCATTCTCTCCCGACGTTCCCGGCTGTGCAGCCGTCGGCGACACTCACGATGAGACTCGCCGCAGCTACCAGGAAGCCCTCGCGTCGCACTTCGAAGCCATGCGCGAAGTCGGCGAGCCGATTCCCGAGTCGAGCGCATCCGTCGACTACGTCGAAGTCATCCCCTGATTTTCAGCAGCGGCTCCGAACCGGCCGTTCATCCGCGAGCAGCGCCGCGACCACAGGGAGCGGTTCCCCATCAACGTCGCGAGACCCATGGTAGAATTCTTGCCCATGCGGACCTTCCTGAGTTTCTTCGTCGTCATTTCGCTGCTGTTCAGCGCAAATCTGCCCACCTCGCAGCCCTCGCAGCAGGGCCTTTCGCAGGAACGCCTCGAGCGCATCAACACCGTCATGCGCGAGCATGTCGAATCCGGACGCCTTCCGGGTGCATCGGCGCTCCTGGTCCGAAATGGCAAGGTGGTTTTTCGGGGCGCCTGGGGCGAGTTCAAGCCGGACACCATGGTGCGCATGTATTCGATGACCAAGGCCATCACCGGCGTCGCCGCCATGATGCTGTACGAAGAAGGCAGGTTTTCGCTGACGGATCCGGTTTCGAAATATCTTCCCGAGTTCACGAAGATGACGGTCGCAGTGACCACCACCGACGCGTCGGGCAAAAAAGTTCACTCGACGGTTCCTGCGGAACGTCCGATCACGGTGCGCGATTTGTTCCGCCACACCACCGGGCTCGACTATGCGGGTCCGCTCGATGATGCCGGCAAGACCGCCTATTCGAAACTTGGGATCGACAGCGGTGCTCCGCAGGTTGATTTCGATCTTAAGGAACTGGTGAAACGCCTCGCCTCCGCGCCGCTCAACGATCAGCCCGGCACGACTTTCCGCTACGGTTTTTCGACCGACGTGCTGGGGCGGCTTGTCGAAGTAGTCTCCGGAAAACCACTCGATCAGTTTTTCGAAGAGCGAATTTTCAAGCCTCTGGGCATGAAGGATTCGGGCTTTTTCGTGCCCGAAGAAAAGTGGAACCGCCTGGCGACGCTCTACGCACCCAAGCGCGGCGGCGGACTGGAACGCGCGACCTTCGCCGCGCAGGACAGCTTCAAGAAAAAGCCCGGGCTGCTGTTGGGCGGCGCGGGATCGGTAGGGACGCTCGACGACTACGCGCGTTTCTGTGCAATGTTGGCGAACGACGGGCAACTCGATGGTGTGCGTTTGCTAGGTCGCAAGACGGTGGAGTTGATGCGCAGCGATCACCTGGGCAGCCTCGCGAAGGCGGGTCTGGTGCAGGAAGGCTACGGCTTCGGGCTGACGTTCGCGGTGAATCTTGGGCCGGGCAAGAACGCGACGGTCGGTTCGGCAGGCGAGTTTTATTGGGGCGGCGCTGCCGGCACGAGTTTCTGGATCGATCCGAAAGAGAAGATGTTCGGCGTGTTCCTGATCCAGGTTCTGCCGCCGACCGGAATCCCCGCGGCGGATCAGTTCAAGCGAATGGCGTACCAGGCGCTGGTGGATTAAGGCAGCGAAAACCGAATTTCCAGCGTGGTCACTACGCTCGCCGGCTCGTTTTCGACGAGCGTCGGTATGTACAGGTATTTCTTCGCCGCGTCGAGCGCCGCTTGAACCAGCAGCGGATGACCGCTTACTAGTTTCAGATTCTCAACTGTACCGTCTTTGGCGACGACCGCAGTGAACCGAACGACTCCTTGAATGTGCGCCTCAAGCGCCTTCGGTGGATAGACCGGATCTGCTTTGCGAATGAGGCGTCGCTCCATTTGCGCCGCGCTTATGGATATGGGCTTAGGACTTGCAGTTGGAGACGGCGCGTTTGCTTGGGTCGGTTCGGGGGGCCGCGGTGGCGGCGCGGGGATGCTCGGGGGTGCTGTGGAGACGCTTTCGGGCGCGGTCCTACTCTCCGCCCGCAGAGCTTTCGCTTTCTTGGCGTTAAGCGCTCTGCCCAACGTTTCATCTGCGACTTCAATGGCGGCGTTGTAGGCTGCCTTGGTATCCAGCAAGTCGGCGCGCTCGCGGATCAGCAGGTTCAAATACGCCAACGCGTCATCATACTCGGGATCCAGCTCGATCGCACGTTTCAAATCCGCGATTCCACCATCGACCACGCCCCCGAATCGAGCCAAAAGATCGGCTCTGACCTTCGGGCTGGGCAGCGGACCGGGATCCTCGGGTTTCATCCGCAAACCCTTGCGGGCATCCATCAGCACGGGATGCCACTTCGTCCAGGCGATCACGCCCAGGTTGTAGTACGCTTCTTTGTCGGTGGAATCGACCTCGATCAGCTTGTGATTCCAGGAAGCGGCTTCCTCGAACTTTTGGGCCTTCTTGTCGCGCGGGAGCGAGGACGCCTGATTGAAGGCCAGCGACGCGAGAGACGCTAGAGCAGTTTTCTCTTTCGGATCGAGGCTCAGGACGCGTTTGAATTCCTCTTCCGCTTGCCGAGCAAACCCGTTGTTCTCTGGCGAATCCGCGCCAGGAATCCACTGGGTCATGTTCGCGGTAGCCAAATAGAGGTGCGCCGAAACGTCGTTGGGCATTAGGTCGGCCGCCTTCTGAAAAGCAGCGGTGGCTTCCCCATACTTCGCGGCCTTATAGGCGCTGACTCCTTGGTTCATCCAGGATCTGAACTCGACCGGCACCGGCTGCGCGGCCGCCGCAACCGCCAGGATCACACCAATTAGCGCTTTCCGCATACCAGCATTAGACACCATTTACTCGACAAAGATCCGATTCGTGTTCACGTCCGCGTCCGCAAACGGATTCGTGGCTAACGACCTCGCCCAAATCCCCAACACTCGATCTGAACCGCCGCAGGGCTAAGGCAGCGTAAATCGAATCTCGAGCGTCGTGACCACGCGCACGGGTGCGCCACTCACCAGCGTCGGCTCGTATTCGTATTGCTTCGCCGCCGCGAGCGCCGACGGAACCAGCATCGGGTGGCCACTGACCAACTGGAGGTTTTCGATCCTTCCGTCCGGGCCGACGATCACGGCGAATAGAACGATCCCTTGAATCCGCGCCCGCAACGCGTCCGCCGAATAGACGGGATCGACTTTATGCACCAGCCTCCGCTCCATCGCTGCGGCACTAACTGAGACACCGGTGTTTCGTTCCGCGACCGGCCGCTGGGCTTTCAGGCGTTTCAATGCCAGTGCTTTTTGCAGCGACTCATCCGCCAGTTCGATCTGCTGCCGATACTCCTCTCGCGTGTCCGCCAGATCGGCGCGCTCGCGGATCAGGAGGTGCAGATATTGGAACGCGTCCTCATATTGCGGATCGATCTCGATGGCGCGCTTCAGATCAGTGATTCCGCGATCCAATAGGTCGCCGAAACGCGCCCGCAGATCGTTGCGGATGTTCTGGCTGAGCAGCGGCCCCGGATCTTCTGGCTTCATCTTCAGGCTCCGGCGTGCCTGCAGGAGCGACGGGTACCATAGGCGCCATGCAATGACGCCTTTGCTGTAAAACGCCTCTTTGTTTTCTGGATCAATCTGGATCACCCGATCGTTCCAGGCCATGGCCTCGTCCATCCGTTTTTGGTTGAAGGCCACCGACGCAAGATAAGCCAGCGCCGTCAGGTTCTTTGGATCGAGATTCAGGACCCGCCTGAATGCTGAATCGGCTTCCTCGTAATGCGCGGCGTTATATGCGCGGATGCCCAGATCCGTCCAAAAGTTGATGCCCGCAGGCGCGGGCTGGGCCGTCGCTGCGACCGCCAGGAGCAGACTGATGAGTATCGCCCGCACCCCAGCATTAGACACCATTTCCTGGACAAGGATCCGATTCGTGTTTATTCGTGTCCATTCGTGGCTAATTTCGTTTCCCCAAGTCCCGCAGCACGCGATCCGCCGCCGTGACGCCGCGATACTGCGCCTCCTCAAAAATCGAGAATCCGCTCAGATCCGAGTTGGCGTAATACACCGGACCCTTCGACTCGAAAAAGCGCCGCCGCGTCTCCGAGCCCAGAAATCCCGGAACCGGGCGGGCCATCGCATGTCCCATCCGCATCACATCGATGCGCGACACGCATTCGCGAATGTCCTTATGCGCGCGCGACAAATCATTGAGAATCGCCTCGCGCCAATAGCTCCAATCTTTGTCGAGCAGCATTTGCCGCGTCGCCGCCGGCGCGCCGTCGGCCAGCGCCCAATAATAGGTCCACACCGTGCGATCGATGCGCGACCGCAAACTCATGTGCGTCGCAACAACGTACCCGAGCGACGGTGAGTCGAATATCACGTTGTCCCATGCCGGATCGAGCCCCTGCTCTTCGGGAATCCGATCCAACGTCAGATTCGCAGTCAGCCACGGCGAGTAGACGAACCCCTCCGCGCGCGGCGCGCCCTCGACGATGTATGACGCCAGGAACGCCGGAGCGGCGAAGATGACGCGCTCCGTCGAATACTCCACGGTTTCAGAACGCACGCGCAGCCGGCGGCCGTCGCGAGTGATCGAAAATACAGGCGACGAAGGACGAATCCACGGTTTCAGACGGGCGATCAGCCGCCGCGCGATCCAGCCGTTTCCCTCCGGCCAGGTCAGCGGACCTTTTTCGTCCTGGTTACGCGCGGTGAAGTAGTGAACGCCGGCCCACGCCGACGTGTCGCGCGCCAGCGATCCGTAATCGTCGCGGCAGGCGTAGTTCACGTACCAGTTCAGATAACGCGAATCGAGTTTCTGTTGAGCCATCCACTGCTGCATCGTGAGGCGATCGAGCGGCGAATCGCGCGGTGCGCCGCGCTCCATCGGGATGGTGAATTGCCCTGAGGCGCGGAGTTCCTGGATGGTGTTCTCAAAGCGGCGATATTGTTCGTGGTCGCGCCCGCTTGCGCCGACTTCGGGCTCGATACCCTCCTGCCAGCGGCCCAGCAGATACAGCCGCTCCTGTGGAGAAAAACACAATTGGCGCTCATCCCATTTGCCGTCCTGCAACACGCCCAATTCTTCGAACAGCTCGCGCACCAACGTCTCGTTCGGATCCGGCACGGGAACGTAGTGCGCGGCCCATGGATACGCGGTAATTTCGTTTTCGCCCCAGCGTGAATTGCCGCCCGGCTGCGCTTCCATTTCGAGTAATACGAAATCCGTGAAGCCCTTCTTGCGAAGCCGCCACGCCGCACTCAGCCCGGCGATTCCGCCGCCCACGATCACCACCGGAAAGCGCTCGGTGCGCTGCGCTGCGGGCAATTTCGCTCGATCGCGGATGCGGTGACCTAGTGGAAACGCGTCGTTAACGAATCCGCCCGCAACCTGACGCGGACCCGCTTTCGCCGTCAGCCCGACCAGCGCCGCGCTCAAGAACCGGCGTCGTTGCATGAATGTGAACGCCTGTTTATTTCGGCGTGAAGCTGAAATCGGTAATGCCCAGTTCGTCGCCGCCTTGAATCCAGAAGCCGAACTTGCCCTGCGTGAAGTCGCGACCCGGAAGCGCCCACGAATCGAGGATTACCCACGAATCGCCGGTGCGCAATTTGTGAACGATATGATCCGGCGTCACCTCGATCTGAATGGTGAACGATTTCGCGTCCTTCAGATCGTGCTGCGTCTTGGCGCGTTCGGTATTTTTGCCTTTTACGTTGTCACGCGCCGAGAAAATCTTCTTATCGATTTCGAACTGCGCGTAGTTGCGCGGATCAATATAGTTGAGCCGCCAGCGAATGCGGCCGGCGCGAAATACTCCGCCGCCCTTGATGAGCTGCACGGTGAACTGAAAGACGCCGTTCGGCGTGAGGCGGTAGGGAAGGAATGCTTCGCCGCGATGGACGTATACATTGTCTTCCTGCTTCCACGCCGCGGGATCCTCGAAATCCGCCATGGTTCCGTTGCGCACCACAGGGGCGGTCTTGTTCAGCACCAAATCCAGGTTGCGATTCTCGCCGGCCGCGAGCTGAATGCGCTCGGTGCGTTCCGAGTAACCCGGTGCACGAGCCGTGAAAACGTAGCCGCCCGGAGGCAGTTCCACTTGTGGGCCGCGCAGGTCGTGGTTTTGCGATTCGTCGATGCGTCGGTAGCTTACGTTCGCCTCCGCCGGATTGCGTGAGATTTTGACGGTTCCGTTCGCGGGTGCGGGCGCAGCGGCGGCCGCCAGGACCACGTCGGCCCCGCTCAGCACCAACGGCTGGCCGGCTTTGAAGTTTCGCGAGTAGCGCTTGGGTGTAAATTGATCGCGCCGCAACTCGATCGCGCGGTCGCCCGCCTGGACGCCGCTGAAGTTGAAATTCCCGTCGGGACCGATGGTGCCGACGCTTTTCGAATCGATCAGCACTTCGGCTCCCGGGGTTCCGCCGCGAATCTGCAGCACACCCACCACCACCAAGGGCTTGAGCTTGAACTCCAAGCGCACTTCCGCGCCCTTCTTCAAATCGGCGGTTTGCGGCGGGGCAACTTCGAATCCGGTTTTCGCAACCCGCACGTTCACCTGACCGATGGCCTGGATGCGCACTTGTCCTTTTTGCGTTTTGCGGCGCCACTCGCGATTATTGACGAACACCGTGACGTCGTCTTCCCCAGTCGAAACGATGAGCGTCCCGATGTTCAGATCGGACTTGAGAAACGCCGTGAGCATCGGCGCGGGACCGAAATTCTCCTTGACGTTCTTCTGAGCTGTGCCTTCGCCCAACACCAGTTCATGCACGCCGGGCGGGAATGCAGCGAGGTCGGTTCCAGCCGAGCTCGCATCTGCCTGTGGCTGCCCATCCACGGTCAGCTTCTGTGGACCAGAGCTGGTGACGATGCGGCCGGCGTTACCGAAACTGGACACGATGACCGCGCTGAGATTTTTCGCTGTCACCGCGCCGGTAATCTGCGGACTGCGTGCCGGCACCACCTCGAAGGTGAAGGCTGCTTCACCGGTCTTGCCGATAATTTTGACGGTGTGCGGACCAGGCGCAAGCTTGTCGATGACGAACTGTCCTTCCTGCAAATCCGCGGGCGGCTGATCGTCAATCGTGACTTTGCCGGCTTCGAGATCGGTGAGAATGCGCAGGCTCTGCGCTTGCGGTTCCAGGTTGAGATTCACGGTGGCGGGCTGTCCCGCCGCGACTGTGACGCCATTCGTCGCCGCGTCGTAGCCGTCCAGAAACGCGCTAATGCTGTAGCTGGCGGGTGAAAGTTGCAACGTGCACGGCGATGCCGCGCACTTTTCTTCGTTGTTAATCCGCACTTTCGCGCCAGGCGGAGTGGTGTTGATGGTCACCGCCACGGCCGCAGCCGTTTCGACGGGCGCCGGAGCCAGATTCCGCTTGCGCGCCATGTTTACCAGCACCACAATGATGCCCACCGCCGCGAGGACTCCGATCAACGCTCCGATCCATAGCGCATTTTTCGCGCTCTTCGGTTTGGTCTGCGCAGGTGACGATGGAGGGATTTTCGCAGGCGCGGGCGGTTTGGGAGCGATCGGAATGGGCGTAGACGCGGCGGGCGCGGGTGGTTTCGGCGGCGCTGCGACTGGTGCTGGAGGAATCGGAACAGGTGCCGCTGGCGGCTTCGCCTGCACGGGAGGCGGCGGGGTTACGGGTGGCGCGGCGGCTGGAGGTTTTGCAATAGGAACTTCGGCCTTCAGCGTTGGGGGCTCGACGGGCGGAGGAGCAGCGGGTTTCGGCGGCACGTGCACCACGGGCTTAGGCTGCGTCGGCTCAACCGGTGGAGGCGCTGTTGCCTGCGGCGGCTTCGGTGTGAAAGTCCCCGACGACATGAGGGTCGGCTTTTCGATATCCGGCGGCAGCGGCTTGGCCGCGACCGGCGGTACGGCAGCCGCAGGCGGCGGAACGGGAACCGAAGGCGGAAGCACCACGGTTTTCTCAGGTTCAGCCGGCGCTGAAGGCGGCTTCGGAGGGGACGCCGGGACAACGGTAGTCTTGACCGGCTCAAAACTCGGCGTGACCGGTTTGGCGGTCGGCGGCGGAAGCACTACGGTCTTGTCGAGCTCAGACGGAGGCGTTTCTGGCTTGGCCGCCGACGGCGGAAGGACTACCGTTTTTTCAGGCTCAATCGACGGCGTTGGGGGCTTCGCGGCCGACGGCGGAATCACCACCGTTTTCTCAGGATCAAACGAGGGCGTTACCGGCTTGGCTGACGGCGGAAGAACCACGGTCGCATCCAGATCGGAAGCACGCGAGCTCGGTGGTGGGGGAACCGGCGGACCAGGAGGAGCAGCGGCCGGCATCTGACCCTGCGGCGTGCGCACGGCCTGCTGGATCTCCTTCAGCTTGGTGCCGCGATTCACCAAATGCTGCTTAATGTCGCCCACCACCAGCTGTACCTCAAAATCGTCGTGATTCTCTTTGGCGATCTCGTCCAGCCGGTCAAAAATGGGCCGCAGATCGGCCAGGTCGGAGACCAGTTCGACCCTTTGATCCAGGCTCTTTAATTCGTCGAGAGGATTCAGGTTTTCGCCCACGATGCTATCCTACATTACTTCGTGACCATCGCCCTCGACGCCACGCCGCTCGCGGTATCCACCGGCGGGGTGCAGCGCTACACGGCGGAACTGTCGCGGGCGCTGGCGCGAGCGTACCCGGACGACCGGTACTGGCTGGTTTCTGATCAGGAGTTCCCCGCACCCGCGGCGCCACCCGCGAATCTGACCGCTGGCGGCAAGCCACGCAACTTCGCCGAGCGCAAGTGGTGGGCTTTTGGACTGGATCGCGAAATACGCCGCCTCCGAGCCGATGTTTTCCACGGCACGGATTTTTCGGTCCCGTATTCGAAGCGCACACCCGCGGTTATGACGCTTCACGATCTCTCGCCTTGGTTGGAGCCCGCATGGCAACCCGACGCAGCTCGCATCCGCCGCCGGACGCCCTGGCTGCTGCGCGCGGGATTCGCCACGATGGTGATTCCCCCCAGCGAGGCGGTGCGCCGCGCGGCGATTGAGCGGTTTCGTCTCGACCCAGAGCGAGTGGTCGCGACACCACTCGCAGCCGCGGACGCTTGTCGGCCTGTGTCTGTGCGACCACCCGGGCGACCATACTTCCTGTTCGTCGGAACGCTCGAACCGCGCAAGAACATCGCGCGCCTGATCGACGCCTGGCGCGAAATACGTACCTGTCACGACGTCGACCTGTTGCTGGCGGGCCGCGTGCGATCCGATTTCGCCGCACCCTCGCCCGAACCCGGCCTGCGATTACTTGGCGCGGTTGCGGAGGAAGAGTTGGCGCCGCTCTGTTCGGGCGCGTTGGCCGTCGTGTATCCGTCTCTCTACGAAGGTTTCGGCCTGCCAGTGCTCGAAGCCATGCAGTGCGGAGCAGTGGTAATTACGTCGCGCGATCCAGCGATCACGGAGGTCGCGGCGGGCGCGGCGATTCAGGTGAACGCCCTCGATGCGAAAGCGCTCGCCGCCGCGATGGAGGCGGTTGTACGGTCGCCCGAGAATTTCGCCGAGCTTCGGGCGCGCGCCGTTACTCGCGCCGCTGAGTTTTCCTGGGAACGCACCGCGCGCAAGACACGGGAGGTATATGAATCGGCCATCCGGCTCCACGCTGAGTGATGCGCCCAGGGCGCTGTTTCTTTCGCCCGAAACGCCGGAGCCGGGCGCGGGAGGCGGCGGAATGCGATCCGCGTCACTGCTGGCTTACCTGCGGGCCCGCTACAAGGTCGACGTAGTGGGGTTCGATCTGCGTCCGCATTCGAGATCGACACTCGCGCGGGCGTGGCGCAATAGCGTTCGCTTCGTGCGTGGCCGTCCGCCGCTGCTGGATCGATTCTCCGGTTACGAATCGCAACTCGCCGCGCGCATGAGCGGCCGCTACGATGTTGCAGTGGTCGAACATTTCTGGTGTGCCCCCTACGCACCGCTGCTGCGCGCGCATTGCGATCGGCTGGTGCTGGATCTGCACAACGTCGAAAGCGCGCTGGCCCAATCGCATGCACACGCGATCCGCGGGCCGGTCGCAATGATGTTCCGCCGCTTCGCCCGGTCCTATGCACGGCTCGAACGAGAGTGGCTTCCGCAGTTCGACTTGATCCTGGTTGCTTCCGAGGACGATCGCCGGCGTATCCAACATCCGAACGTCGTCGTGTTTCCGAATGCATTGCCCGAAATCGCGCGCCCGGATGTGTGCGAAGAAAACTGCATCGCGTTCAGCGGAAATCTCGAATACCATCCCAATGTGGAAGCGGTGCGTTGGTTCCAACAAGCCATCTGGCCAGCGGTGCGACGCGAGTTTCTACTGCTCGAATGGCGACTAATCGGGCGCAGTCCGGAAGCCGTCATGGAGATCGTCGGGGGCGATGATCGCATCCGGCTGAC
>DASYPO010000348.1:0-15452 GCA_036006545.1 Bryobacteraceae bacterium | reverse complement strand
GGTTTGTCGATCAGTCGTCGCCTAGTCGAATTAATGGACGGCGAAATGTGGTTAGACAGCGCCGTCGGATCGGGGAGCACCTTTCACTTCACTGCGAAATTGAAGCTGCCCGAGGTGGCGCGGGCCTAATTGGGGCGAACGCCCCGTCCGCGCGGGACCCCAAGTCTTTGCTTATGCCAGCGTCTTGGCAAGCTGCCGTAATACTCCAATCGCGCGCGGCGCATCCGTGAAGAATTCGGTGGGTGCTCCATGCACGCTGAATCCCCCGCGATACCCTCCGGTCTTCAACGCGCGAAAGAACGACGCATAGTCGGCTTCGTCCACGGATCGCGGATACACACGACCATTTGGATTCTGAATCTCGATTTGCCGGATGTGCCGCGCCGTCCGATGCAGAATCGTCAGGTCTTCCCTGCCCTCGGTCATGTAGCCGAAGTCGACCAGCATCTGGAAGTGTTCGCTCGCGACGGCCTCCACCAAACGCAGCGCCTCGGCGACCGTATTGATCGCATTTGTCGTGCGCGCGGGCAATGGCTCGATCAAAATGGTGATCCCGTGCTGTTCCGCCAAGCGCGCTGCAAATTTGCCGAACTGCAGCATCATACGCTGGACGTTTTCAGGCGAGGTCCCATTCACCATCCGCCGCGATTCACCATTGAGATTTCCGAACACCACCATCTGCAAGCCGAGCTGCTTCGCTCGACCGAGCCCGCGGCGTAGCGCCGCGTCCACTTCGGCCCAATCGGCACCCGGTCCGGCGACGTGTAGTTTCGGCGGCAGGAATCCATAGCCAGAAACCAGCGGAATTCCGATGGCTTTTAGCCGCGTCACCACGCGCTCGAATTCGGAATCATCCAACGGCAGCAAATCCTGCAAGGCCAACTCGAGATACTCGAACCCGACCCTTTGGGCGTCTTCCGGTGCCGTTACGCCCAGAACGCGCACACATCGTCCGATTGGGTAGCCCGGGACGGGGGCTTCGGCCGCACTTGCGGCACCCGCGATCGATACTCCCGCCGCCACTCTGAGAAATTCACGCCTGCGCATCGTATTGCCTCGCTAATTGGATGCGATACTTCTCCGCATCCCAATTCATCAGTCGCGCGACTTCGGCGGCGTCCAGATATCCGAACGGCGCTTGCTTATCGATCCGTTCGGTCACGCGCTGCAAGCAAATTAGCAATTCTCGTCCAGCTCTAGGCAAATCCGTCGGAATCAGCACGCCCTTGCCCGGAATCACCAAGACTTTGGGGAGGACGCCTTGCTGCGATTCGTAACGTTTCACGGTGTTCTCGGGAGATTCTTCGGGTGTGGCCACCGCCACTGACGGTCCCAGATATACGCAGTGATCCGGATACATCGTCCCCCCCGCCGCCGCCCGAATCGAGAACGCATCCATGGCTAATGTGTGCGCTTCCTCGTACTGCGCTGGCTGCCACCCGGCGACCTCTGGCAGCGCTCTCGGTTTCGCCGCCGGCGTACCGCGCGGCGGTAGAGCTAGTCTTAGCTCAACCTCGTCGAGCAAAGCCTGCGCCGAATCGCAGTCCTCCGCGCCAATCACTAGCCCGTGATTGCCGAGGATCAGCACATCTGGCCGTTGCGGCAACAGGTCGCGAATTCGTTGCGCCAGAATCAGGCCCGGATGCACGTACGGGATCCATGCCCAGCGCAGCCCCGCCAGAGTTTTTTCCAAACACGCCGGCGCGTCGAGTCGCACGGCCCAAGCGATCGCATTTACCGAGTGAACATGCACCACCACCGGATGCGGCAGAACCGCATGCATCGCGGTCTCGACCGACGGGCGCAGCGCGCCTGTGTTGCCACCCGCACTGCTGCCGTAGTCGGCTACATAGTCGATGCTCTCGTCGACGCAGCGCAGTATGTCGCGCATTTGGACCGGGAGGAACATGTCCTCCTTTTCCGCATCGACCAACCACATCCCCGACGCCTTCACCCACAGCGTGTCGCCCTCTTTCAGCGATGTATTGCCTCCACCGGCCTGCACCAGATCGAGATTGCGACCGATGCGAGCACTGAGACGGCGAAGTGGGGCGAGGTCGGGCATATTCTTTAAGAATACTCGCGCGGGTGCAATAATCTTTAGCAGTGCGGACGCTTCGATTCGAGTGCCAGCGCGGTTGCGTTAACTGCTGCGACCAGGACGGCTTCGTCTACCTCAACGAAGACGATCTGAAGCGCGCCGCGAAATTCGTGGGCTTGTCCGCGCGTGCGTTCGAGAAACGGTACGTCTATCGCACTGCGCACCAGATGCGTTTTCGCAAACCGCCCGACCGGCAGTGTCCGTTTCTCATTGGCGGCGGCTGTTCCATTCATCCGGCCAAGCCGACGCAATGCCGAACCTTCCCGTTTTGGCCCGAGATCGTAGAGAAGCGCGACGCGTGGAAACGGACTTCGCAATTCTGTCCCGGGATCGGAAAAGGGAGATTGATTCAGATCGGCGACGCGATGGAAATCGCCGAGGAGCAACGCCGCGCGTACCCGAAAGATTATCGCTGACTCAAACCCCCGTCGACCGCCAGGACCTGGCCGGTAATGAACTTCGACGCCGTCAGGAAATACAGCACCGCGTCGGCAACTTCATCCGCTTCTCCCGCGCGACCCGCTGGCGTCCGGCGAATCAGATCCGCGGCTTCGTCGCTCAGTTCGCCCATCGGAATCACTCCGGGCGCGACCGAGTTGACCGCGATCTTCGGGGCCCATGCCTTGGCCAGCGTGCGCGTCAACATAATCACACCGGCTTTCGAAGCGCTGTAATGCGCATGTTGAGCCCAGGGCCGCAGCCCGCCCAACGAACTCAGGTTCACGATTCGCCCGCCGTCGCCTTCGAGCATCCGCCGTGCCGCCTGCTGCGCGCAGAAGAACGTCGCTTTGAGATTCACCGAGTGGATGAAATCCCAATCCGCTTCAGTGATCTTCAGCGGATCGATGCTTGCGAATCGACCCGCACTGTTCACCAACCCGTCGATACGCCCGAAATGCTGCTGCACTTCTTCGAATAACCGCTCGATCTCAGAGATCTTTTCCAGGTCCGCCCTGAACAAGCGGGCGTCGCCGCACTCCGCTGCCGTCGCCCGAGCTTCCTTCTCCGATCCGTTGAAATGCACCGCTACACGCGCGCCTTCGCGAGCAACTCGCAATGCGATCGCACGTCCAATCCGCTTCGCGGCTCCCGTGACTACGATGACGTGTCCGTCCAGTGCCCGCATCTTCCCATTGTGCGCCAAGCCCGACGACCTCACACCGTAGGATCGCCATGAACTTCCACTTCGTCGGGATCAACGCCCGCCAGATCCGGCTCCGGTAGTTTACCCGCGAAATTCGCCCATGCCCAGAACACTCCGGTTAATGAACTGAGCACGCCGCTCCATGCCCCGATCACGCGCGGGCTATGATGCTCTGACGCGACCCCCGCCAGCGCCATCGAAAGCATCATGGTCATCCAGTTCCAGCTTTCAATCGTTGAAAACACTCGCCCGCGAAATTCGTTCGGAACGTGGCGTAACTGCTGCGCCATGTTCAGTACCGAACTAACCGCTACCGCGGCCCGCGATAGCCCAATGTAGAAGAGCGCTAGCGCGAACGTCGGCGCTTGACTGAACAACACATATGCGGCCCCGTGTATCAAATACGCGATCGAAATCACCCGTTTGTACGCGGCGAAGCTCAGATTGCGGCCCAGGCGATGCGCCACGATCGCGCCGCAGATCAAACCCACGCCCGCCGATCCCCAGATAATACCGATGCCCACCGATCCACGGTGAAACACCATCTCGCCGAATACGCTGAACAGAATCTGCGCCGCGCCGCCGCCCGTCGCCCAGCCCACCGCAACTAAACCGATCGCCAAAATGAGTGGCGAAGAGCGCATGTAGCGCAGACCTTCTACGTATTCATGCCACGGCCGCGCTACGCGATCCTCGCCCAGGTCGCGTCGCTCTGCGCGAAATCCCTTCTCGACGCGAAGCCGTGAAATGCACCAAGCCGAAAACACGAACGATAAAGCGTTGAACGCGAATGCCAGCTTGTAACCCACCACACTCACCGACGCGCCGCCCAGAAACGATCCGATCGTCACCGTGGTCCACTGCGTGAGCTGCGTGAGCGAATTGGCGGTATGCAATTCGTCACGTGTTGCGATCGCCGGTAGAATCGCCGCGCGCCCGCTGGTGAAAAACGGCGACGCGAACATGAGCAGCCCGCCCAGTGGATATAGCAGCCAGGTGCGTCCCAGCGGAACCGCCAGAATGAATGCCAGCGCGACGATCGCGCGCACCAAATCACTGACGATCATGATGCGCTTGCGATCCAGCCTGTCTAGCAATACGCCAGCGACGGGACCGGCCATCACCGCCGGAATCGCGCGCGCGATCAGAATGCCTGCGACCACCAGACCCGAGCCGGTGTTGGCCAGCGCGAGGCTGAATACCGCGATGTTGTTGAAGTGATCGCCGACTTCGCTTACCACTTGGCCCGACCAGGTCCAGCGGTAGTTGCGATTGCTTCTCAGCAGGCCCAGAAAGCCGGTCATGCCGTCAGGAAATCACTTCCTCCTGCACTGTCACCGATTTTAGGAACTCGTGATCAATTTCGTACCCGAACCCAGGTGCCGTGGGAACCTCGATCGTCCCCAATGGCGAGACTTCCACCGGCGGCACGATAATGTCTCGGGTCCAATATCGCTTGCTGGCCGAAACATCACCCGGGAGAATGAAATTCGGCAGCGTCGAAAGCGCGATATTGTGCGCGCGGCCGATCCCCGCCTCCAGCATCCCGCCGCACCACACCGGGATTCCGTTCTTCTGTGCCACGTCATGCACGCGCTTCGCCTCGCGAAAGCCACCCACGCGGCCGAGTTTGATGTTGATAATCCCGCAGGCCTTCATGCGGATCGCCTGCTCCGCTTGGTGCGCGGAACGAATGCATTCATCCAAGCAAATCGGTGTGTTCAGCTTTGATTGCAGTTCCACGTGATCGATGATTTCGTCATGCGCCAGCGGCTGCTCGATCATCATCAGGTTGAATTCGTCCAGACGCTTCAGCCGCTCCGCATCGGCCAACGTGTAGGCGGAGTTTGCGTCGGCCATGAGACGGATGTGTGGGAAGTGCTTGCGTACCTCGCGAATCACGTCCACGTCCCAACCGGGTTTGATCTTCATCTTGATGCGCTTGTAGCCCGCGGCCACTTCTGTCTCGATCTTCTGCATCAGTTGCGCCAGCGAGTCCTGAATGCCGATCGACACACCGCACTCGATCTCCCGATACGCCCCACCGCCGATCTGCTTGGCCAAGGGAATACCGGCGCGTCTTGCCTCAAGATCCCATACCGCCACTTCGATTCCGCCGCACGCCATATGATGCCCGCGAATGTGCGCGGTCCGGTCCGCCACCTGGTCGGCGCTTTCGAACGGGTGCTTGATTACGCGCGGGCCTGCGTAGTCGCGCGCGATCAGCCAGGCTGCGTCGGTCCATTCTTCGTTGTAGAAAGGATTCTCGCCAGCGGTAATTTCTCCCCAGCCGGACAACCCGTCCGATTGGACCTCAATCAGCACCATGGTGCGTTCGTAAGTCCTGCCGAAACTCGTCTCGAAGAAGTGCACCAACGGCATGCGAATCTGGCGCAGAACGATGCGGTCAATTTGGAAACTCATTTAGGTAGCCAGTCAGAAAAGAGATAGGTGCCCGCCACCGGCGTGCGTTCAAAACCAGTCACGGCGAGGCCTTTTGAAAAATGTTCTTCGAACGCCCCGCTCACGCGTTTCTGGATTTCACGCGCGCGCGTGACGTCGTTTTCCTTGATCTGGTAGATCTCGGCCGGCACTTCAATGCGCGCCACAATCGGAGGGCGCTCGAATTGCTTCCCCGCTAGGACGGCCGCAACGCGCTCGCTGTTCACGTGCCATTCGGCGAAGCAGCGGTCTGTCGGTAAACCGCCGTGCAGATGGCTGGACGTGGTGCCGTACTGATTGAATACGAAGCGCCGCACGATGGCGCCCAGCCGCTCCATGTTGAAATACGCGTTCTTGATTTCGAGTGGATCGAAGGTCCACTCGATCAGGCTGATTCCGCGGTGAATCGCATCGTCGCGCTGCGCGAGCTTAAGCATCCGCCCCACGCCGTGATCGCGATACTCCTTCAACACGCCCAGCATGTGGCTGTGCAGATAAACTTTTTCGGGTGGCTTGATTCCAGGGATCGCCAGGCAGAACCCGATCATCCTGCCGCCGTCGAATCCACCGAATGCCTGTCCACCCACCTTGGTTGCGGTAACGAACAGCCGCACCGGAAGCAGTTCGATTTCCTCGAATCCCCAGATGGTTTGCTGAAGCTGTACGGCTTCCGCAAATTCAGAGTGCTGCGTGAGTGGTCGGACTTCGATCATAGCCCCCGTCGCTTCGCCTCCTGCCACAACGATTCCATTTCGTCGACGTGCGTTTCGCGAAGCGTCTTACCGCGCTGCTCCAAACCCGCTTCCACATGTGCAAAGCGGCGCCGGAACTTTGCGTTGGTTTTGCGGAGCGCCTGCTCGGGATCCACCTTCAGAAAGCGCGCAATGTTGACCACAACGAACAAGAGGTCGCCGATCTCGCCCTCCGTCGCATCCGCCGAACCTTCGCGCCGCGCAGCTTCTAATTCCCCCAGCTCCTCGTGAAGTTTCTCAACTACCTGTTCGACATTGGGCCAATCGAACCCAGCGCCCGCAGCACGTGAAGCAATCTGCTGCGCCTCGACCAACGCTGGCGTCGAGCGAGAAACTCCCGCGAGCAAACCGGTTGGTGTCGGTTTCTCCTCGGCTTTGATTTCGTCCCAGCGACGCTTCACATCGTCCGCGGTACGCGCGCTCCCTTCCCCGAATACATGCGGGTGCCGCCGAACTAACTTCGAATTGATGGCCTCCAGCGAATCCGCTATATCAAACTTGCCTTCCTCCGACGCCATTTGCGCAAAGAACACGGGTTGAAGCAAGAGATCGCCAAGTTCTTCCGCTAGACCATCCCAATCGCGCGCGTCGATCGCGTCGATCACCTCGTAGGTTTCTTCCAGCAGATAGGGCTTGATGGTGTCGAAGTTCTGCTCGCGATCCCAAGGGCATCCGCCCGGGGCGCGCAGGCGAGCCATGATCTCGACCAGCCGCGCGAAAGCATCTCCGGCGGACAATTTTGACTCAGAAGTTGGCACGGGAAACTTCAGGCTACCATTCACGCCAGCTTCGGGGTGAGCATCCACTGCAGTACGCCCCCGGGCAACACGCCGAATCCCTGGACATCGATTCGAACCAACCCGGCCTTGCGGAAATCGACCATCGAGCGGGTCGAACCAAGCAGGTACGCAGTGGTTGCTGAGTATAGCGGCTCGTGCCCGGCCAGCAAAATTGCTGGTTCGTCTTTGCGAGTTCGAATCTCTTCCCACACGTCACGCGGCGATGAGTCAGGCGTCAACGAATCCACCTTCACAATTTTGCCAGAGTAATTCAAAACCTCTGCCGCGATCTCCGCCGTCTGCACTGCGCGAACCAGCGGGCTTGAGAGAATCAGCGACGCCTCGACGCCTGCCCCGGCAGCGCGCTTCATCACCTTGCGAAGCTTCTGCCGGCCTTCATCGGTCAATTGTCGATCTGCATCCCGGCCACTCGCGGAGCGATCCTCGGCGATCCCGTGGCGCAACAGATAAATTTCCATCACGCCCCCGCCTTGCGTTTCACAACCACGGCCGGAATGTTGGCGTCGCGAACTAGTTTGTTGAATGCCGCAAGATCGTCGGTCAGAAGTTTGTCCGCCGCCCGCAAGTGAACGTTCACTTCGCTGGCCAGCCCCTCGTAGACCGTGTACGATTGCTTGGTCGGCGCCGCATCCGTTCCCGTGACGACCCCCATCAGCGACGCGATCCGGTTGTTGAGTTTAATCGGGTAATTCAGCGGATCCTGCGACGACTGGTTCTTCACCTGGTACAGTTCCTGCTCAATCGCCGACAGTCGTTTGATCAGGTCGTTTGCCGCATCGACCACTCTTTTCTGGGACGGGTCGTCCTTCAGCCGCGCCGCGTATTCGGCGAGTTGTTTCTTGGACTCACGAATATCGACCACCGCCTGGTTTGTCTGCGAAAGCTTGTCGCGAATCTGAAGGGCCAGGGTGAGTTGCTTGTCGAAGTCTTCCTTGGTTGTCGCCAGGCGCGGATCTTTCACGACGTCGAAAGTTTGCGTCTGCGCCTTTCCGTCGATCGAGAGCCGAACGGTGTACTTGCCCGGCACGATCATCGGCCCGCGCGTGGACGCTGCCCACATGATGAGATTCGGAAATCCGGTGGCGTCCGGATAGCGCAGGTCCCAAATGAATCGATTCATGCCGGCTTGCGCAGGCACGCGCGCCGGTCCCTGGGGACCCCGGAATGGATTCCCTTCCGCTTCGACAACCGGTTCGACGGCCGGACCAGCAGCCGTTTCAGGCGTGCGGCTGGAATATTTGTTCACCGACTTGCCCGCCGCGTCCAGGAATTCGAGCGTCACTTCTCCAGCGGGCCGCTCCTTCAACCAGTAATAAACCTGCGCACCACCCGGCGGATTCGATCCCACCGGTGGACCACCTCGCCCGCCGCCACCGCCGCCACGTCCGCCCTCGGCACGGATCGTCTCGCGCGGCTTGTAGAGCTTCGTATCCTCGGTCGGCGTCGCGCCGTTCAACTGGTACAGCATCGGCAAATCGTCCATCACCCAAAACGCTCGCCCCTGCGTGGCGACCACCAGTTCGTTATCGCGTTTGTGAAATGCCAAATCGGTGATCGGAACCACCGGCAGGTTGAGTTGGATCGACGACCAGTTGTCGCCCGAATTGTAGGAAATGTAAATGCCGGTTTCCGTTCCGGCGAACAGCAACCCCTTGCGATTGGGATCCTCGCGTACCACGCGTGTGAACGCATTGTTCTTGATCCCGTTGACGATCTTGGTCCAGGTCTTGCCGTAATCGGTGGTGCGATACAACAGCGGCTGATAGTCGTCGCTCTTGTATCTCGTGGCTGCGACCCACGCGGTGCCAGCGTCGTGCGGCGACGGATCGATCGCGTTGATCTGCGCCCACTCCGGCATTTCCTTTGGGGTGACGTTGGTCCACGTCTTGGCGCCATCGCGCGTCAGGTGAATCAGCCCGTCATCGGAGCCAACCCAGATCAGCCCCTTCGTGAGGAGCGACTCATTGACCGTGAAGATGGTGGAGTAATACTCGATGCTGGTGTTGTCCTTGGTAATCGGACCGCCGGACGAACCCTGGCGCGATTTCTCGTCACGCGTCAGATCCTTCGAAATCGGTTCCCAGCTTTGACCTTCATCGGTGCTGCGGAACATCACATTCGCAGCAGCGTAAATTACTTTCGGATCGTGCGGCGAAATCACAATTGGGAAATTCCATTGGAACCGATACTTCAAATCCGACGCGGGATGACCCATCGGATTGTCGGGCCACGGATTGACATTGCGAACGACGCCCGTCTTCGCGTCGAAGCGAGTGATCAGGTTGCCGTACGACCCGGCATAGACAATGTCGGTATTCCGAGGATCGGCCGCGATCCATCCGCTTTCACCGCCGCCGACGTCGTACCAGTCGCGCTCGGTGATTCCGCCGCGCCCGCGTGTGGGCGTCTTCACGGTGCTGTTATCTTGCTGCGCTCCGTAGGCGTGATACGGAAAATCGTTGTCCAGTGCGACGCGATAGAACTGCGCCGTCGGCTGGTTCATGATGCTCGACCATGCGCGCCCGCCATTCGTCGATACATTCGCTCCCCCGTCGTTGCCATTGATCATGCGCTGCGGATCGGTCGGATCGACCCACAATCCGTGATTGTCGCCGTGCGGTGTTCCAATGGGAGTGAAGGTGCGCCCGGCGTCGGTCGAACGATAAAAACCAGTGTTCATCACGTACATCGTGTCCGGGTTCTTCGGGTCCGCATTGACGTGCGTGTAATACCAGGCGCGCTGGCGCAGATCGTTGGTGGAGTTGGTGCGGGTCCAGGTGTTCCCACCGTTGTCGGAGCGAAACACGCCGCCCTCCTCCGCTTCGATCACCGCGTACACGCGCTCCGGATTCGCCGGAGAAAGCGAAATGCCGATACGCCCTAGCGTGCCGCGCGGCATGCCGGGACGACGGGTGAGATCCACCCACGTCTCACCGCCGTCGAGCGACTTCCAGATTCCGCTGCCCGGGCCGCCGCTTTCGAGACTGTAGGGTGTCCGATAGACCTCCCAGAAAGCCGCGTACATGAGGTTCGGATTGCGCGAGTCCATCGAAAGATCGATCGCACCGGCTTTAGGGCCGCGCGTCAACACCTGCTTCCAGGTCGCGCCGCCGTCCGTCGATTTGTAAACGCCGCGCTCTTCGTTCGGTCCGAACTGATGTCCCATCGCGGCGACGAATACGACATTGGCATTGCGCGGATCGACCCGCACTGCGCCGATATGTTGCGTCTGCTGCAGGCCGACGTTGCGCCACGTCCGTCCTCCGTCGGTCGATTTGTACACGCCGTCGCCGTGCGAAGCGTTGCCTCTAATGCACGCCTCGCCCATCCCGACGTAGACCACGTTTGGGTCCGATTCGGCGATCGCGATCGCGCCCACCGATCCGGTCTGCAAAAATCCATCCGACACGGGAATCCAACTCGCGCCGCCGTCAGTGGTTTTGAACACGCCGCCGCCGACGCCGCCAAAATAATACGTATCGCGCAGCGAGGAGACACCCGCGACCGCGATCACGCGTCCGCCTCGGAAGGGACCGATCTGCCGCCAGCGCACTTCGCGCAGCGGATTCATCGGGTCGGCGCCCGGGGCGTCGCCACCGCCGCGGCGTTGAGCCAGCACTACAAATGCGATCAGGAGCAGCGCCGAGAGCGCAGCGAGTCGTTTCATAGAGAGATGATACTTCGCCATCGAAGGATGTAGTAAGTGGCTGCCGCCGCGAGGAAGTGCTTGATTGCGTGCCCGCTAAACCCGAGCCGTGAGTAGATCCACGCGTCCTCCAGCTCAGCGACCTTCGCCAATCCGTAGCACAGCACCGCCGGCCACAATCCGCGCGTTCGTCCGGTGAACATTAGGATGATGATCACCAGGATCGATCCGAACTGAGTGATGCCGTAAAGCAGCAGATCGCCGGTCAATTTCCACCAGACGACGCTCGCGATTCCGAATGCGACGAGCGCGATCAATCCCCAGAGGCCCAGACGCAGCGCTATCGCGAGCAGTGCCATGAACGCGACGGTCATCGGTAGGCGATCCCACACCAGCCGCGCGTCGTCGGGTGCCAGGTGATAATACGCCGACCCGAATGTAACCAACAGGACCCCGAAGAACAGCGTTCGCGATGCGACGTCGCGAAACTTCAGCAGCCCCATCACACCCACAATCGCGAACGGAAGATTCGAGACGACGTTCCAGAGATGCGGAATGCCCAGCATCGTACGCTGGTCGGCGAAGGCGTGATAAAGCTGGTCCTGCTGAATCAGCATTGCCCTATCATAGAGAGTCCACATGAACGAGGAACTGAGAGACAAAACCGCGCTGATCACCGGCGCATCGATTGGAATCGGAGCGGCTGCGGCGGTCGCGCTGGCCCGGCTCGGCGTCAACATTCTGATTCACTACAACAGCCATTTGTCGGATGCCGAAGCTGTGCTCCGCGAAGTAGAGGGAGCGGGCGTTCGCGGCCAACTCTTTCAAGCCGATCTCGGCACGCGCGACGGCGTGCATCACCTGATCGGCGCGATCAGGGACCTGCGCATCGACATCCTGATCAACAATGCGGGTTCGCTGGTCGAGCGCCGCCCAAACCTGGAGATGACCGAGGAACTGTGGGACCGTGTGCTGATGTTGAACCTGACCAGTGCTTACTTTGTCACGCAGGCAGTGCTGCCCCAAATGGTCGAACGCAAGAGCGGTGTCGTCGTTAATGTCTCTTCGGTCGCCGCGCGACACGGCGGCGGCAAGGGCGCGACCGCGTACTCAACCGCGAAGGGCGGACTATCGGTCATGACCAAGGGACTAGCGAAAGAATTCGCGGCGAACGGAATCCGCATTAATGCCGTTTCGCCGGGTACCATCGATACGAATTTCCATCGCACGTTTTCGAACGAGCAGATGCTCGACGGTGTACGCGCGGCCACGCCCATGGGGCGCCTGGGGACTTCGGAAGAAACCGCCGACGTGATCGTATTCTTATGCACCGAACAGGCGCGTTTCATTCAGGGCCAGGTGATCGAGGTCAACGGCGGCTTTCTGATGGTGTGAATGGGTCTTGCCAATCCGCACCATACGTGTCATACTTCCATCGATAAACGATGGGAGACACATTAGAACTTCTTCCCGGCACGCTGGACCTCCTGATCCTCAAGGTGCTGATGCGCGGGCCGTCGCACGGTTACGGGATCGCGCAGTCCTTGAAGCAGACTTCTGACGAAGTGCTGCAGGTCGGCGAGAGTTCGCTGTATCCCGCTTTGCAACGTTTGTTGCTGAACGGCTGGGTGCAGGCGGAGTGGGGCGCGTCGGAGAATAATCGCAGGGCACGCTACTACACGCTCACTGCTGCGGGCCGAAAGCGGCTGGCGGCCGAGCGTCAGGATTTCGAACGCATGGTGTGGGCGATCCAGAAAGTTCTCGGAACTTAGAGCCGCAGGCGATCGCGGTACGCCTTACTTAGCGTGAGTTCGCGGCCGTCACGAAGGATTACTGTGTAGTCGCCGCGAAACAATGGGTGCAGCTCCTTCACACGATCCACGTTTACGATCGCCGATCGATGAATGCGCGCGAACTTTTCGGGGTCGAGCGAGGATTCGAGACGCGCCATTGTCTCGCGATAGAGATGCTCCTCAGGACCTGCATGCAGCCGGACGTAGTTCCCAGCGGCTTCAATCCAGTCCAACTCTTCGACCCGCAGAAAGAAAACCCGGCCGCCGGAGCGAATCACCAGGCGATCGAGGAATTTCCGGCGGCTGTTCCATTCCTCGAGGGCGTTTTTTAGCCGCGTGTCTAGATCGCCCGCGCCGCGGCGACGATGCTCTGCGCGGCCGCGAGTCAAAGCTCTGGCAAATCGTTCGCGGTCGAACGGCTTTAGAAGATAGTCGAGCGCGCAGACTTCGAAGGCGCGAATCGCATACTGATCGAAGGCGGTGACGAAGATCACGGCGGGCATTCGCCCCGGTTCGATGTTGTTCAGCACCGCGAATCCGTCCATCTCGGGCATTTGGACGTCGAGGAACACAAGGTCGGGCGCGAGCGCGGCGATGGCGGCGAGTGCGGAGCGACCGTCGTGATACTCGCCCACGATTTGGACGTCGCGCTCGGCGGCGAGCAGAGTCCGAATGCGCTCGCAGGCCAACGGCTCGTCGTCAACGATCAGAATTCGCATTGTTGGTGGCGGGACGGGCGGGGATTGAGAGACGCGCAAGGAATCCGCCCTGCGCTCCAGCGCCGAGTTCGAGACGGGCGACCGCACCATACAACTGGGCCAAACGGGCGCGCGTATTCGAAAGGCCGACGCCTTCGCGCATCTCGCCACAGGGACCGGCTCCGTCGTCCTGCACTTCGACTGTGAGGAAGTCACTGGCGACGCTTGCGGAAATCTCGATCCGGCCGCCGGCGGCCCGAGGTGCGATCCCGTGGCGCACGGCATTCTCGACCAGCGGTTGAAGGACCAGATTCGGGACCAGCAAATCCAGCGCCGCGACGTCGATCGAACGGCGCACGTCGAGCCGTTCGCCAAAGCGCACCTGCTCGATTTCCAGATACTTGTCGAGAAACTCCATCTCGCGTTTGAGGGTTACCTCCTGGACGCCGCTGCTATCGATGGCAAGGCGCAGAAAATCGCTGAGGCGCGTCACCATGCGGTCCGCGCTTTCCACATCACGATACATGAGCGCGGAGATGGCGTGCAGCGTGTTGAAGAGAAAGTGCGGCTGTAATTGCATCTTGAGAACTTCAAGCTGCGCCTGTGCGAGGCGCGCTTCGAGCTGGCTGGCTTTGAGCTCGCGGATACGATAGCGCTGGTAGTATTCGATCGAATGACGCACGCCGATCAGCACTACGCAAGTCAGAAAATCCGCGTGAAAGCGCGCGGTGAACATGGCTTGCATCGTTCGAACGTTCACGCGATATCCGATCCACGGGAGCCCACGCACGAAAATATTCAGATGTGCGACAGCGAACATAATCGCGATCGCGAACAGCGCGGGTACGACCCACCACCAGTTGGCACGTCGAACCACGAGCTTGCCGGCGACTAGAAATACCAACGGCGTGAGCAGCGCCCACGAGTACGCGTCCAGAAAGGCATACTTTACCGCCGGGCCCAATTCGATGCGTGAATTGTAGGCTCTCGACAAATAGGATTGGCTGGATACGAACAGTGCGTAAAGCGTCCAGGCGCCCCAGATGAGCAGGGCGCGCAGCGCGATCCAGCGCAGATGGCGCCCAGCGCCGTTACTCATTTCGCCGGTGCCGCCGCCGCTGGTGGAAGATGCTGCGGCTTTGCGGAGCCGCGATGGCAGGTCCAGCAGGTGACGTGGCTGACCTTCTCGAGATCGGTGCTGTTGAGCTTGCGGACCATCAGGAACATTTCGCGCGCCATAGTTTTGGCCGGTTTGTCGTCCTTCTCGAATAGAAACTTGTTGTTCTCCAGCACGTGGCAATGCGTGCACTGAACGCCGAGCCATTGTGTCAGATTCATCATGACGGTTTGCAGACGCGGCGCGGGCACGCCCTTCATGATCTGAATGTTTTTGTACACCTCTTCGGCCATCTTCGGCGGCGCGTCCGGTTCCCACGAGGTCGCAGGTCGGCGAGTGAATACGCGCACGTCTTCGCCTTCGGGTTCCGATCCGTACTGGTGAAGCTCGCGCATGGTAAGCGTGTTGCCGTCGGCGGAGAGCGTCCAGCGGTCGTCCATACGCAGTTCCTTTTTCGCGATCACAGCGATTGAATGAACGGTCAGCGCGGTACGGTCCCACGCGGCGCGGCTCGTCATCGGCGAGCCGTGTATTTCGCCTTTGGTCTCCTGGCCGGCGATGACCTTATGAGTATTCTGCTCCACCTGGCCGCGAGCGTTCACGCGCATGATTATGGTGATAGCGTTACCCTGCTGATCGATTTTCACGCGAAAGTCTTCGGGCTCGCCAGGTTTGTGCGTGCCCTGCGATTTGTCCCACTCCCAGACCCCAGACAGATTCGGCTGAGCCGCAGCGGAGGCGGCGAGAAGGACGGTTACGAGCGTGTATTTTCCCATGCTCGCAGTTTGCGCTGAAACACAAAACCGCGCCACGGTTTTGGGACGGAAGCGCGGTTTCGCGGGACGATATTATTCGATTGCGCCGCCAGTTGGAGCGCGCGCGGGGGCACGGCCCGCGTCGAGATGCGAGAAGTTCAGCATCGCGTTGAACAGCAGGAAATAGCTGCCGTGCGTTTCGCT
>DASYPO010000347.1:0-23477 GCA_036006545.1 Bryobacteraceae bacterium | reverse complement strand
GTTACGCGACAACGGAATCCGCACGACGCTGCTGAGCACTGGCTTGTTGCTGAAGCGATGCGCGAATCGCGTGGTCGAATCGATTGACGACGTAATCGTATCGTTGGATGGTCCATCCGGCGCGCACGATGTGATCCGTCGAGTGCCCGGCGCGTTCCGAATGCTCCGTGAGGGCGTCGAAACACTTCACGAGATCGACCCGGCCTACAGCGTTGCCGCACGGTGCACTGTGCAGCGCGGAAATTTCACGCGCCTTCGTGAAACCGCACGAGCAGCGAGAGATATCGGGCTGCGCTCGATTTCATTCCTCGCGGCCGATCTTACTTCGAAGGCATTTAATCGCCCACTGGCGTGGCCAATGGAGCGACAAGCCGTGGTTGGGCTCGACATCGCGGATGTCGAAACTTTGGCAGCTGAAATCGATTCCCTCATCAAAGAGGAGGGCACGAGCGGCTTCGTCGCAGAATCGCCGGAGAAACTGCTAAGAATCGTCCGGCATTTTCGAGCGCATCTTGGAATTGAAGAACCGGAGGCGCCGCGCTGCAATGCACCGTGGGTTTCCGCGGTTCTCGAAACGGACGGCACGGTGCGGCCGTGCTTCTTTCACGAACCGATCGGCAACGCGCGCGAGGAGAGTCTCGCAGCAGTGATCAACGGTCCCCGCGCGATCCGTTTTCGAGAGACCCTGCAGGTTGCCGAGAATCCGATTTGCCGGCGGTGTGTGTGCTCGCTGTACCGGACTTGAGACGAACGATCAGGTAAACGGCGGTCGCGAACTGCACGCCCACGGTGGATAATGCGATCCCCGCAACACCGAACTGTTTGGCTAAGAGCAGATCCAAAACAAGGTTGAGGACGACGGCCAGCGCCGCGGCGCGCAGCAGAAGGTAGTTCAGCTTTACGGATGACAAGTAGCGCAGCAGCAGAGCCAGCACCATCGAGAACGGAAGCGCCAGAAGAGAGCAGCGCTGCACCAGTGCCACCAACGCGGTGTCCGTCCCGGTGAATTGCCCGCGTTCGAAAAACAACCGGATCAACTGCGGCGAGAAGACAATCAACAACGCGACCACTGGAATCGTCACCGCCAGGATCAGGCTTGCGTAAGCACGAAGACTGCGGCGCGCCGCGCGCGACTGGTCGGCCGCGATGAGTCGTGAAAAATGCGGGAGGATCGCGGTCGCGACCGCCGCGGGTCCAATCGCGCCGAGGACCGCGAAGAGGCGTGTGCCATACTGCAGCGCCGCAACGCTGCCCGATCCAAGCGTCGCCGCGATGGCCTGATCGATCAGCGGCGCGCCACCGAGCAGCAATGTTCCGGCGACCAGCGGCGCGTACTGCGCCAGAACCTGGTTGAGCTCGGGAGTTCGACTGCTCCAACGCGGCCAGACGGGAAAGCCTCGGCGTGCGACTGCGACCGCGAGAATCAGCGTCTCGACTGCGCTGCCGATGAGCGTTCCTACGGCGAGCGCGTGCACGCCCCAATCACGCCCGAATCGGAGCAGGAAGAAAATCGACACAAGCGGAGTGGCGACGTTGGCGACGGCGGCTACGATATAGCGGTCTTCGGAGTTGAGAATCGCTCGCCACGTCATCGCCAGCGCGCTCAGCGGCAACGTCGCAAGCATGACTAGAAACAGCGAAACGGTCAGAGCGAATTTGGGCGCATCGAAACCCAATGCGAGCGGTCGAAGGGTCCACGGTGCGAGCGGGACCAGCAGGAGCGCGACCACTGCAAGCAGGCCTGCGGCGGCTGCCAGCACGCTCGAATACAGGCGGATCGCAGCGGCCCGCCCTTGCTTTTCGCGAACCTCGATGAAGGTGGGAACCAGCGCCGATGCAAGCGATCCGGTCAGTGTGTCTGATACGAACGAAGGCAGCAGGAAAGCGATCAGATACGCGTCCTGCGCATCGCTCATGCCGAAAGCGCGCGCCGTGAGAACTACTTTCGCCAGGCCCGCGACCTTGACGATGAATGTACACACGCCCACCGTGGCCATGTGAAACAGAACGCGTCCTGAAACGCCGCGCGAAGGCGAGACCCACATTTTGACTCAGACTAACACTTGACACCAATCTTGTTTCGCGCTGCAGCCGGCCAGGTGCTAGACTCTTCGATATCTCGCGATGGGGGTTGCAATCGTTCACTACTGGCTGCTCGGGATGCGCGGCGGCGAGCGAGTGGCCGAGGCGCTGTGCCGTCTGGCACCGGACGCCGACATCTTCACGCTGTTCTACGATCCCGAAAAGGTTTCTCCCCTCATTCGTTCACACCGCATCCAAGCGTCGTTCCTGAATTCGATGAAGTGGTGTTACCGGTCGCTGCTGCCGCTGACGCCGCTGGCGCTGGAGCATTTCGATCTGCGTGGCTACGATCTGGTGATTTCGAGCGAATCGGGTCCAGCGAAAGGCGTAATCACTTCGTCTAGCACGCGGCACGTGTGCTACTGCCACACGCCGATGCGGTACTTGTGGGATCTGTATCCCGACTATCTGCACGAGTGGACCCGTTCGCGGGTTAAGCGGGCGCTGATGGCGCCGCTGTCGAATTATTTGCGCGTGTGGGATTACAGCACCGCGGCCCGCGTCGACGAATTCGTCGCAAATAGCGAGAATGTGCGACGTCGGATCTTCAAAACGTATCGGCGGAACGCGAGCGTGATTTATCCGCCGGTTGCGGTGCAGAGTTTCCGGCATGAGCCGGCGGAAGATTACTACCTGATCGTGAGCGAGTTGGTGTCGTACAAGCGGCTGGATCTGGCGATTCGATATTTTTCGCGCACGGGGCGCAAGCTGAAAGTCGCGGGCGATGGGCCGCAGGCTCGAGACTTGCGTCGCGCTGCGGGGAAGAACATCGAGTTCTGCGGGCGCGTTCCAGACGATCAGTTACGAACTCTGTTCGCACGGTGTCGCGCTTTCGTGCTGCCGGGCGAGGAGGATTTCGGAATGACCGCGGTGGAGGCGGTCGCGAGCGGTAAGGCGGTGATCGCGTTGGGACGCGGCGGCGTGCTCGAAAGCGTGCCGCCAGAGGGAGCGTTTCTGTTCGACGCTCCAGAGGAAGCGGCGTTCGGAGCCGCGGTCGAACGCTTCGAAGCTGAGGAGGCGTCGGTTCCGCACGCGGCACTGCAGACTTGGGCCGCGAGATTTTCGGAAGCCGAATTCGATCGAAAAATGCGAGCGGTATTGTATAAATGATGGAGCCTCATCGAAACATTCGCGCGCCGCGCGGGCGCGAATTGCGCTGTCGCGGATGGCGGCAAGAGGGCGCACTACGGATGCTGATGAATAACCTCGATCCCGAGGTTGCCGAGCGTCCCGAGGATCTGATCGTCTACGGAGGCACGGGCCGCGCGGCGCGGAGTTGGGAAGCGTACGACGCGATCGTACGGTCGCTCCAGACCCTGGCCGATGACGAAACGCTGCTGGTCGCGTCGGGAAAACCGGTCGGAATCTTCCGCACCCACGATGACGCGCCGCGGGTGTTAATCGCCAATTCAAATTTGGTCGGGCACTGGTCGAACTTCGAAGAATTTTCGCGGTTGGAGAGACTCGGGCTCACGATGTACGGGCAGATGACCGCGGGGTCGTGGATTTACATCGGCAGCCAGGGGATCGTTCAGGGGACGTTCGAGACGTTCGCGGCGGCAGCGGATCGGCACTTCGGAGGATCGCTTGCGGGGAAGCTGATCGTAACGGGCGGTATGGGAGGAATGGGTGGCGCGCAACCGTTGGCCGCAACGATGAACGGTGCGTGCATCTTGGGAATCGACGTCGATCCGAAGCGAATCGAGAAGCGCCTCGCGACGGGGTATTGCGATCGCATGACATCGAGTTTGGACGAAGCGCTCACGTGGCTCGACGCAGCTCGACATAAGAAGGATGCGATTTCGGTGGGGCTGGTCGGGAATTGTGCGGATGTTTTGCCGGAGATGGTTCGCCGCGGCGCGGTTCCGGACATTCTGACCGATCAGACCAGCGCGCACGATCCGCTGAACGGTTACGTACCGAACGGCATGAGTCTCGCGGAAGCGCTGGCGCTGCGTTGCTCGGATCCGGAAGAGTACACGCGTCGGTCGATGGAAGCGATGGGCGTGCACGTGGACGCGATGCTCGCGCTGAAGCGCATGGGCGCGATAACCTTCGATTACGGCAACAACATTCGAACACAGGCGAAGCTCGCGGGTATCGAGAATGCGTTCGACATTCCGGGGTTCGTGCCGGAATACATTAGACCGCTGTTTTGTGAAGGCAAGGGGCCGTTTCGCTGGGCGGCGCTATCCGGCGATCCCGAAGACATCCGCGTCACCGATCGGCTGGCGCTCGAGATCTTCCCGCATAACGAAACGTTGAAGCGCTGGATGCGGCTCGCGTCGGAGAAAATTCATTTCCAGGGATTGCCATCGCGGATTTGCTGGCTGGGTTACGGCGAGCGCGCAGAGTTCGGGCTGGCGATGAACGATCTGGTGAAGAGCGGCAAGATCGCCGCGCCGGTCGTGATTGGGCGCGATCATCTGGATGCGGGCTCGGTCGCCTCGCCGTATCGCGAGACGGAAGCGATGAAGGATGGATCGGACGCGATCGCGGATTGGCCGCTGTTGAACGCGATGGTCAACGTCGCGGCGGGCGCCTCGTGGGTTTCGATTCACAACGGGGGCGGTGTGGGGATCGGTTATTCGCAGCACGCGGGGATGGTCGTCGTCGCCGAGGGCACCGACGACAGCGCGCGTCGATTGGAGCGCGTACTCACGACCGATCCGGGCATGGGCGTGATTCGTCACGTTGATGCCGGCTACGAGCGGGCGCAAGAGGTCGCGCGCGAGCAGGGGATTCGCGTGCCGATGGACGAACACTAGGTGCTTGCCGTTCTCGGCTGTTCCGAATTAGTCACGCTGGCGGGACCCGCGCGCTCACGTTGCGGAGCGGAACTTCGCGACCTCGCGATTCTAAAAGACGGCGCGATGCTGATTCGTGATGGACGCGTGGAGCGCGTCGGAACGCGTCGCGAAATCGAAGCCTCGCCGGAGGCAAACACAGAAATTGTCGACGCGGGCGGGCGAATCGTAATACCCGGGTTCGTCGACGCGCACACCCATCCGGTGTTTGCCGGAAATCGCGCAGACGAATTTGAGCAGCGCATCGCGGGGAGAAGTTATCAGGAAATCGCTACGGAGGGCGGCGGGATTCGGTCCACGGTACGGCGCACGCGCGCGGCCAGCGAAGAGGATCTACTCGCTGCCGCGTCGAAATACACGCAGTGGTTCCTGCGCAACGGAACAACTACGATCGAGGCGAAATCGGGTTACGGACTTTCGCTCGACGACGAATGTAAGCTGCTGCGTGTGATCGCGCGTATGGCTCCGGTGCGAACGGTCGCGACCTTTCTCGGTGCGCACGAAATTCCCGATGAGTATCAGGGCCGTCGTGCCGAGTACGTTCGGCTGGTGGTCGAAGAAATGTTGCCGGCCGCCGCACCGCTTGCCAAATTCTGCGACGTGTTCTGCGAGCCACGCGTGTTTCCCGTCGACGATGCGCGCCGTGTACTCGCCGCCGCTCGAAAGCTCGGGCTCGGCTTGCGAATGCATGTCGATCAGCTCGAGGATTCGGGTGGGGCGCAGCTCGCGGCGGAAATGGGTGCGGCAACGGCGGATCATCTGGAGCATACAAATCCAGCCGGAATCGCGGCGATGCGCGCAGCGGGCGTGCAACCGGTGCTATTGCCCGGCGCTGTTTATGCGCTTGGGTCGCGCCGCTATCCGGACGCGCGTGCAATGATCGAGGCAGGACTCGGCATCGTGCTCGCGACGGATTTCAATCCTGGATCTTCACCAACGCCGTCGATGCGCATGATCCTCTCGCTGGCCGCGACACAGATGAAAATGTCAACCGCCGAATCGATCACAGCAGCGACCATCAACGCCGCGTACAGTCTCGGCATGGGCGCGGAGATCGGATCGCTCGAAGCGGGCAAACGCGCCGATTTTGTGATTCATGATTGTGAGGATCACCGCGAACTTCCATATTTCTTCGGGATCGATTCGGCGCGCGCGGTGTACATCGAGGGTCGCCGTGTTTGCTGACAGGTTGGAGCTCGTGGAAGCGCGCATCGATGAAGCCGCGCGGCGATCGGGCCGGTCCCGGATGGAGATAACGCTGATTGCGGTGACCAAGAAGTTTTCGGCGGAGGTGGTTCGCGAAGCATACGCCGCCGGACTGCGCTGCTTCGGCGAGAACTATGTTCAGGAATTCGAGCGCAAGCATACCGCGCTGGTCGACTTGACCGGCGTCGAGTATCACCTGATCGGGCATTTGCAATCCAACAAGACACGTCCGGCGGCGGAGCTTTTCCAAGTAATCGAAACCGTGGATTCGGAGAAGATCGCGCGCAGACTGGATCAGATGGGCCGGCCGCTGGAAGTGATGATCGAAGTGAAATTATCGCTCGAAGATGCGAAAAGCGGAGCGGCGCCGGAGGATGTGCCCGCGCTGATCGAGGCGATTCACTCGTGCCCCAACCTTCAGCTCACCGGATTGATGACCATGCCGCCGTGGTCCGACGATCCCGAGGCGACGCGGCCGTATTTCCGCCGCCTATCTGAGCTGGCCCGGCATTTCGGACTGAAGAAATTGTCGATGGGTATGTCGCACGATCTCGAAGCGGCGATCGAGGAAGGTGCGACCCACGTCCGCGTCGGAACGGCGCTGTTCGGACCGCGCCGCAAGGATTAGGTCATCCCATGACGGCTCGTTCCATCACAGTAGGCTTTTTCTCCCCACTGCCGCCGTCGCCGACCGGTGTGGCGGACTACTCCGCGGTCTTACTCGAAGCATTGCGAAAACACGGCCGGGTTGACGTAGACGCGGAACGCTGCGATGTGGCGCTGTATCACATCGGCAACAATCATTTGCACCGCGCGATTTACCAGCGGGCGTTGTTGCACCCGGGCGTGACCGTCTTGCACGACGCGGTGCTGCATCATTTCTTTCTTGGAACGCTCAGCCCCGACGACTACGCCTCAGAGTTTGTGCACAACTACGGCGAATGGATGCGCGGGCTGGCGACGGAGCTCTGGGCGAACCGTGCGCGCTCCGCGGCCGATCCCCGCTACTTCGAATACGCGATGGTGAAACGCATCGCGGAAACCTCGCGCGCGATTATCGTGCACAACCCGGGAGCGGCGGCGATCGTGAAGCGCCACGCACCGAGCGCGCATGTCATCGAAATCCCGCATCTATCGATTCCCGCTTCTCCGCCCGACAACATCGAGACATTGCGTCTGCGCGACACCCTGGGCATCGGGCCGCGAACGCTGCTCGCCGGAGTGTTCGGGCACCTGCGCGAATCGAAACGACTCACGGTAATCCTGCGTGCGATGGAACGTGCGTGGAGCGCAGGCGCGGACGTGAAGCTCTTGGTACAGGGCGAATTCGCGTCATCGGATCTCAAGCGTGCGACGGCGGACCTACCGGAGCATCCGCGAATCTTGCGAGTGGGCTATCTCGACGAACCCGATTTCTGGCGCTACGCCGCAGCGACGGATGTTTGCTTGAACCTGCGCCACCCGACAGCCGGCGAAACGTCAGGAATCGCGATTCGCATGATGGCAATCGGTAAACCGGTGATTTTCACCGCAGGCGAAGAAGTTTCGCGCTTTCCCGAAGACGTTTGCCTGCGCGTGGATTTGGGCGCGCAAGAGGAAGAGATGCTCGCCGGTTATCTGGTCTGGCTTGCGACAGAGCGCGAGGCGGGGGTCGAAATCGGTCGGCGCGCGATGCAGCACATTGCCGAGCATCACGCGATCGAACGGGTGACAGAGCAGTACTGGGATGTGCTCAGAAAATCGTGATCGGGCGTGAATCCGTGCCGACCCACAGGCTCTTGGGCGGGTCTTCCCACGGAGGCCGGCTGACGATTCGTGGTTTGATCACCAGCAGCACTTCAGCGGAATCCTTCGAGTGCGTATTCTGACTGAACAGGCGGCCCAGCCCGGGAATATTCGCAAGACCCGCGATTCCATTTTTGGTCGCGCCGTCAGAGGTCGACACCAAGCCGGCCACCACCGCCCACTCGCCATCCGCCAGGCGCACCTTCCCGGTGTACTTGCGATTCGCGATGATCGGAATCCCGTTCAGGCTTCCGCTGCCCAGGACCTTGAAGGACGCATCCACGTCGAGCGTGATTTCGCCCTCGCCGTGCACTGCGGGAGTGACTTTCAACACCAATCCGAGATCTTCGAAATTCACGACCGGCGGCGGAGAAAAAGTCTGGCCGGTTCCCGTGGCGGTACCGAAATATCCGCTGCTAATGATCGGGTAGCGATCGCCCACGTGAAACGACGCGGCCTGCCCGTCGAGTGTAGTCATTTGCGTCCGCAGCGCCGTCGCGCCGGAACTCTGGGTGAGCGTCGCGAACGCAGACGCACTCGCCACGCCCATTCCCAGGAACGTCGCACCGCCACCGAACGTTAGAAAACTGGAGAAGCCCGCGGGAATCGACGGCTTGTTGCCTAGCTTATTGCCGAAGTTGACCAGCGGAACGGAGGTTGGCAGGTTCAGTCCGTAACTCAGCGCCGAGTTTTTCACGACGGAGACGAACTCGACTTCGATCTCCACTTGCGGCCGCAGACGGGCGAGGGTTGCGAAGAGCTGTTGCGCCAGGATGATCTTGGGCACCTGATCGCGCATGTACACCAAGCGGCGTCCGGGATCGAAAGCCACGCGGCGGATCTCCAGAGTCTGCTGGACGGCCTGAATGATTTCCTGCGCATCCTGCACCGACATGCGCTCCGGGATCGGAATCCCGACGGCCATTACCGGAGCCCGTTCGGTGCGCTTCTGCGGTGTATCGCGAACCACCAGCGCCATGCGCGGATTGATGGGGACCAGGAACGAATTCGAGACCGTTTCCAAAGTACGCAGAGCTTCCTCCCAACCGACGTCGGTCAGGCGGAAGGTGAATCGCGGGGGCGCCTGATAGTCGGCTTCGAAAACCACTTGCATGCCGAAGGCGGCGGCAACCTGCTCGAAGACGGCACGCGCTTCCCCGGTGATGTCGAAGCTTTTCAGCCCGGTCGAGCCTTGCAGCCGCATGGGCGACAACGCTTGGCGGAACTGCATGATCTCGCGAATATCCGGCGGAGTATCTTCGCCGAATTCCTCCAAGATTTCCGCGAGCCGCTCTGCGTCGGCCTCGGCCGCTGGATCGGTCCCCAGCTCTTCTTTGATGAGATTCGCGGCCGTCGCTTGGAGTCCGGCTTTTTTGGCGGCGAAAAGGGTGTTGGTGGGTTCCAGGGCGGCGGCGCGGGAATATAGCAGAAAGGCCCGTAATCGATCGCCAGCACGTTCCGCTTTCTCTCCCGCCTTGAAGAGATCGTCCGCCCGTCCGGCTCCGGAGCTGACCCCAGCGGTCAAGACAATCAAGATCAAGACGATGGAACGGATGCACCTCACCATTAAGACTGACGATCCGGATAGGCGTGGCGTGCATTTAAACTTTGAGTCCGTTTCTGCCGATAAGCCCCCGGAGAGAATCACAATGGCCACCTTCGCGCCCGTACGCTCCGCCTTTCAGCCTGCGATCCCGCAAAGCCTTCAAACCCTGGCTGTTCCGGAAGGGTTGGTGCTTGACCTGGTCCTGCGGCGAATGCTGCTCGAAGGGCAGTGCACCTTGGCGGGACTTGCTCGCTCGTTGCGCGTTTCCGTTCCGATCATCGACGCAGCGTTCCGGCACATGCGGACCCAGCAACTGGTGGAAGTGAAGGGCATGACCGGCAATGATTACTTTTTCGTGCTTTCGGCGGCTGGGAAGCAGCTCGCCGGCGAGCGTTTTCAGGTTTCGCAGTACGCCGGCGCGTGTCCGGTCTCGCTGAGCGATTATCATTCCGCCACGAAACAGCAGGCCGCCAAGGTGCATGTGGACCGCAAGACGCTGCGCAATGCATTTTCCGACCTAGTGGTGGGCGATCGTATGCTCGATCAGCTTGGCCCTGCCATCATTTCACAGAATTCGATTTTCGTGTACGGACCCACGGGAAACGGAAAAACCAGTCTGGCTGAGCGCATGCTGCGCGTGTATCAGGACGCGGTGCTGATTCCGTATGCGGTGGAAGTCGATAACCAGATCATCAGCGTTTATGATCCGGTGGTGCACCACCCGCTGGAAAACGAGGGGTCCGATCTCGATCCCCGCTGGCTGCTCTGCAAACGTCCCTGCATCGTAGTAGGCGGCGAATTGATTCCCAGCATGTTGGAATTACGCCTGGACGAAGCCTCGGGTATTTATGCGGCGCCGCTGCAGATGAAAGCCAATAACGGCATTCTGATCATCGACGACTTCGGCCGCCAGCTCATGTCGCCGCGCGACCTGCTGAACCGCTGGATCGTGCCGCTGGATCGTCGCGTCGACTATCTCACGCTGCGTTACGGCGTTAAATTCCAGATTCCCTTCGAACTGATGGTGGTTTTCTCCACCAACCTCGAGCCCGCCGACCTGGCAGACGAAGCCTTTCTGCGCCGCATTCACAACAAGATTTATGTGGAAGCGGTGGACCCGCAGTCGTTCGATCAAATCTTTTCGCGCGTGGTGCAGGCGCGGAAACTTGAAGCCGAGCCCGACAGCGCCGAGTATCTCCGCAAGCTGTGCCTGCGGGAAGGGCGTACCGAATTGCGCGCCTGCTACCCCGCCGACATTTGCAACATTCTGAATTCGATCGGCAGATACGAGGGACGCCCGCCGATCATGACCAAGGCGGAGATGGAACGAGCAGCCGCCCTGTATTTCGCGAAAGGATAAGGCAGGCGAAGAGATCGCCTGCCCCACCGAGAATGTGGATCGCCTATCGGCGGGCGACGATCTTCGGAGTCGCCAGATAGCCCACTACCTGGTCCTTCTTCACTTCATTGACCACGATCTCGTTCGGCTGGCGGTTGCCGGCGACGTAGATTTGCACGGGCTCGTTGATGGTGCGATCGCGCTTCTCTAAACGCTTGTCGTCGGCCATCACTTCTACGGTGTACCGATTCTTCTTCGGATCCGTTTTCTTCAACGTAAGCATCATGTCGCCGACTCGGGTCTGCGGCTGGTTCTTAGAGAGCGTGAACTCGATATAGTTCCGTTCGCCCAGCTCCCGCAGCACTCCCAGATCCTTGGAGTTGGTGGCGATCAGGCCGCTCATGACGCCCAGGTCGCCGCGCACGCGCTTCAAGTCGTTGCCGTGTTGCTCGAGTTCACTGTGGGCCGAAGCCACGTCGCCTTTCACCCCGGTGACGTCAGTCTTCACATTGCTCACGTCGGTCGAAACTTCGGCGATCTTGGAAGTCGTATCTTCTTTTAGGGAACTGATCTCGCCGGTCAACGCCTGCTCGCGTTCTGCCAGTCTCTTGTCCAGTTCCTTCGCCCGGCGCAGGTTCTCGAGGCGCGCCCTCTGAATCGCTGCTGTTGCGGTCTCACCGGTGTTCGACACCGATTCATTCACCGCCTGCAAGCGTTCCTTGTAGTCCGACTGCTGCGCCGCAACGCTGCTATCCAACCGCGCGAATTGCGCCTGCGTATCGTCGCGCAGCGAGCTGAGCTGATCGTTCAGCCGGCTGGATCGCACCAGTAGATACACGTTACCGGCAAGCGCGAGTGCAAGCGATCCGGTCAGGAGTGCCATTGCCGCCGAGTTCCGCCGGGGAACGTCCGGGGACATCTGGGGCTTATCGAGATCGTTGGTTGCCATGACTTTTTGTCTCCTCGGAGCCTGTCTGAATCGCGGCTCACGGTCGGACATAAGGGCACGCGGCATGCCAGTCGATAAGCTGCTGCGCATAAATGAGATAACTCACGGCGCAGCCCGATTTTTCCGGTACGGATTACCGGCGGCCAGTCGACTTTACGCGCAAGGAGGGCAATGGATAATCGGTGGAACGGGCGTTCGCCAATTAGAAAAGATCGCCGATTTCTTTCGCCGCCGTGCGCGATTCGATATGAATCAAACCAGCGTTCCCGCCCTGCGGGCTAAGTACGGCGAGCACTGCTTTGCTGCCCGCCGAGTAGATGAACAGCGCGCCTTCCTCAGCCTGGATCGAGACTTCGCCCAGGGTTCCGGCACTCATGCTCTCACTGATGCGGCGGCCCAGACTAGATGCCGCCACGGCCATGGCCGCGACACGGTTGGGGTCGGCCCCGTTGGATAACAGATGCGCGATAGGCAATCCTTCGTTGGACGCCAATAAAACGCCCTTTAATTCCGGAATTGCAGTTCGCAAATTTTCGAGTTGGTTCTTAATCGATTCGCCCTTTGCCATAGGCCTCCTTGAAGATTGAACGCCCTTCATCTTGAACGCATTGAGGAGATCGACAGGTAAGGAGATAACTTTAGGAGTAGGGGAAAGGGAACCAACTAATACGGCTTAGGGTGTCTGACGCATTCCCTCTCCTTTGGACCTCATTCAGTCCGGCCCAGACTGACCGGTTTTGCGATTCCGATCCTCGAGGGAGGAAATCGGGTTCTACGGCCTTCTGCCTAATGCCCCCTAAGGTATTCCCCCCAAAAACGACACATAAGTGCTTTACCGCAGAGAAACCCGTGAGCTAGCTCTTTCGCAGTGAGGGCAACAAGACGATTAGAGCCTCATGCGGTGTCTGTATTGCGGCAAGGAGCTCGCGCTCCTCAAGCGGTGGACCGGTGGGGGAGAATTCTGCTCCGACGCACACCGCCAGCGATACCAAGAAGAATATAACGATCTTGCGCTCAAGCGACTCCTCCAATCCCAGCCCGCGGAAGCTCCGGCGGACCTGAAGAGCCGCGCTCGATCCAAGGGCGACGCCGATTTGAGCGAGGTCAGGTCCAAGGTCAAACCGGAAGTGAAACCGGAGCCAAGTATCCACACGCAACCGGAGCCCCGCCCCGCGCCCACTCCCGAGCCGGTCCGCGAGCCGGTGTATGCCGCACACCCGCAACGCGAGAACGCACCGAAGAGGCCGGCCGTCGCCGTGGCCGATCCTCCCAAGGTTGGCATTGCGGAGCCGGCAGTCGAGAAGCCTGTCGTTAAGGAAGTCGTCGCACCTGCGCCCTTGGGCGGATTAATCCGAGAGGTGCCCGCCCTCTCTGCAGTCGAGGCGACAGACGTTGCCCGCGCCGACCTCGAGTGGATCCACACAGCCGCCCCCGAATTCCCGCTGCGAGCCTCGGGACAAGTTAACTTCAGCGACCTGCAACTGTGTGTGTGCGAGCCGCTGACGTTCGAACTCTCGGGACGCTTCCGCGATTATGAATCGGCTCCCCGAGATCGGCGCTTAGAGATTCGCGAATTCGTCCGCCCGGTGCCGATCGTCGAAGTGAAGCTCGGCGGCGCCGAGGAAACTGTATTGGAAATGCCTATGCAGCCCCTGGAAATTGTGATTTCACCCCACGTGCCGGTGGAATCGGCAGTACTGTGGCAGGATCGCGCGCGTGAGTTTGCTCCGCCCGAGGTGGATCTGGGTGAGCTCGCGCGACTGGTGTTCGGAACAACTGGATTAGAAGACAATCATGAAGTCGAAGGCAGTGCCGCGGAAGCGATTGCACCAGCGGTCGCTCCTGTGGACGCTTCAGTCGAGACGGCCCTCCAGCCTGAAGCGGTAGCGGCGCCAGAGCCGGTCGCGCCAGTCGAAGTCGTCGCAGAGCCGGAAAAAGCTTCTGCTGCCGAGCCCGAAGCGGAGCACGCGGCGGAACCAGTTTCGAGCGCCATGCACCAAGCCATTCCTGAGCTAGTGCACCGTTCTGTTCCGCTCACCTTGCACGGACTCGCTGCGGGACGCGGCAAATCAGTGCAGATCTTCACTTCGCCGTTGGCCAGCGGCATCAATGTGCAATTGCCGCGTTCCACTGCGCTACCGCTGCGGCCCCTGATGGTGCTGGGTCCGCGTTTGACGTCCACCCAGGTTCAGACGACTCCAGCCGTACCCCCGCCGGCCGATCCGAAACCGGAATCAAAGCCGGACCTGAAGGCCGATCTCAAAAAAGCAGCGCCACCAGCCAGGCAGGATCCTCGGGCCAACGGGAAGAAGTCGAAACCCGGCGTGCGAGTGATTACTCAACCGGAGCTTCCTCCTTCTGAGCCGACGCCGGCAAAAAGCGAGCCACCCAAAGCCGAGCCAAGGCCGGAAGGACTCAAAACCGAGACGAAGCGGGCTGAACCGGTGCAGCCGGCAGTGGCCAAGCCGGATAGTTTCAAAAAGCCGGAGATCTCTCAGATCGCAGCTAAGTCCCTTCCCCCTGCTCCGACGAGCGCGCTGCCTGTCGCGTCGCTAACTTCCCCCGACTTGGGCCTTCCGAGCCTGGGACTCGCCAGCTCGCAAAGCCCCTGGTCACGCTTGTCCAGCCGCGCGAGAATCGGGGTGGCCGCGGCAGTGGCGCTGCTTCTCGCCGGAATCGTGATGATCATGGCAAAGGGTGGTGGCAGCCCCGCGCGCGCCGAAGGCCCACGGGTGGTGGAGGCTGGTCCAGCGCTTCCCATCACAGAATCCGGTTGGATCACCAACTGGGCTGCAGGCGAACCCGGCGTTCGCAAGACCCGCGATATGTCTGTGTTGCGCGCGTCGCTCAACCTGACCGACTATCGGGTCGATCTACAGGGTCAGATCGAAAGCAAGGGGATGGGTTGGATCGTGCGCGCGATGAATGCCAAAAACTTCTGCGTGCTGCGGCTGGAGATTATCAAGCCAGGCCTCGAGCCAGTCGTTAACTTCGTGCGCTTCGCCACGGTGGGAGGCGAGGAGGAATCGCGATTGTCGCTTCGGCTGCCCTTCCCGGTACGCATCGACACCATGTACAAGATCCGCACGGAAGTGGTCGGCTCTACGATCACGACTTGGATTCAGGACCAGAAAATCGACACCTGGACGAACGAGCACGTGAAAACAGGTGGAGCCGGGCTGTATTACGAGCGGGGAGAGCGGGCGTCGCTGAAGGGCGGCCTGAATGTGGTCCCGCTGACTCTTAAGAATTGACGAGCCCTTGGGAATAAAGGAAGACGGAACATGCCGGAATCGAACGAGCAGCAAGCTTTCTTCATCGACGACGAGTTAATCGAACGGTTGATGCGCGGCGACGCCGTTCCCGATAAGGGCGCGGAAAAGGCCAAGCAGCGCCCCGCTGAAGTAAGCACACTGGCCAAAGTCGTAACTTTGGCGGGCGAAGGTAAGCTCGACGACGCGGTGCGCGAACTGGAAGCAGCCGCCAAGCGCGGCGAGAGTCCGCTTGAAGTCAGCATCGCGCTGGGGCATCTGCGCTTCGAGCAGCAGAATTGGGTAGAAGCGGCGCGCTGCTACGCGAGTGCGGCCGAGCTCGACCCCAAACATCGCACAGCTTTCTACAACCTGGGTCTGGCACTCGAGCGGCAGGGTGAGTTCGACGACGCCTCGCAGGCGTTCACCGAAGCGCTTGCAATCGATTCCAAGCGTTGGCAGGCCCACCTGGGCCGCGGGTTATGCCGTTTGCACCTGGGCCAATTCTCAGAAGCACTGGACGATTTCAAGGTGGTCCTTAAGCAGCAGCCCAACCACGACCGCGGCTTGTTCGGAAAAGCCGTCGCCTTGCAGCAACTGGGGCAACTCGACGAAGCTTCGGAGATTTATCGCAAACTGCTGCCGGGGAATTCCAACTCGGCCGAACTGTTGGTAAACCTGATCGCGGTTTCAGCGGCACGAAAGGAAGAAGCCAAGGTCAAAGATTTCGCCGGGCGGCTGTTGAAGATCCGTCCGCAATCGCGGCAGGCACTGGAGGGTCTGGCATCCTCCGCGCTGACACGCGGCGATTACAGCGCTGCGGTGCAGCACTGCGCGCAACTGGTGAAGGTCGCGGCGGATTCCTACGAGGGCTGGTTCAACCTGGGAGTGGCCTATCAAAAGACCGGCCGCCTGGAGCAATCGGGCAACGCGTATCGCGAAGCAGCGCGACTGCGTCCCGAAGCCGCGGAAGCCAATGCAAACCTGGGCGTGGTGCTGCAGGAGCGTGGCGACGCGAGCGGGGCGCGGCGAGCCTATGAGCAAGTACTGTCGACGAATTCCGAGATCCCCGGAGTGCTGTGGAACCTGGCCCTCTTGTCAGAGAAGGAAGGTCGCGCGGAGGAAGCCGAGCAGCTCCTGACGCGCCTCGTAAAAGCGCAACCGGATTGGGAAGATGCCGCGTTTCGTCTCGGCTTCCTGCAATTGCAGCGCGGAGAATTCGCGGGCGCGGTCGACAGCTTCGAGATCTGCCTCAAAAAAGACCAGAACTGGATGGAAGCGCTGCTTAACCTCGGGCTGGCCTGCTGGAAGTTCGAGGATCTCGAAACCGCCGAAAAGACTTTCGGCCGGGCGCTTACGCTTCAGCCTTCGAGCACCGACGCGATTCGTGCCCTGGCGGCCATTGCCATCGAGCGTAAGGATCACAATCAGGCGCTCGATCTGCATCGCAAGCTGGCCGGACTGGGCCAGCCCTCGGTGGAAGTTGCCTACAATGTGGGCCTGCTTTTGCAGGCTGCGGGCGAGAACGGCGCTGCGGCGGAATGTTATCAGACAGCCGTCGAAAAAAACCCGGAGTTCACCGACGCGCTGCTGAATCTGGGCCACGCGTTGAAGGCGGTAGGCAAGGAAGACGAAGCACGGGCGGCCTGGAGCCGTGCGGTAACGGCGGATCCGGCCCTCGCAGGTCAGTATTTTAACTAATACGCACCACTCCTTTAGTCACGACTCTGCTGTAACGGACGGAGCCGTGACCAAGGGAGCGGTTTTCAACCCGCGCGCTGCGCGATCCCTAGCAGATTGCCGTCGGGATCCTTGAACCAGGCGACCTGGGTGCCGTCGGGCGCCGTCCAGATCCCCAGCCTGTCCTGCGGGAGTCCGTCGAACATCTCGAACTTCACTCGGGCGGCGGCCAGCTCTTGGATGACCGCGCGGACGTCCTTCACATACCAGCTCATCACGCTGAACTTGTGTGGCGTGAGTTCCGGGACTGTGGTGATACGCAGCTGCGTGCCGTGCGCGTCGAACTCCATCGCGAATGGATCTTCGCTCACCAGTTTCAGTCCAAGCTTTCCCGCATAGAACACTTTTGAGCGCTTGCGGTCGCGCGTGGGAATCATGGCGACCAGGGGAGAATTAGAAAGAGTCGTGGCTTTCATGACGCTCACACGTATTTCATCGCGCAGGCGATGTTGCCCTCTGTGTCCATGAATTGGATCAGCGTGCCGACGGTCGGGATCTCCGCCGCGGGCATCAGGATCTTCCCGCCTTGCTTCGCGATCGCCTTCGCGATGGCATCCAGATCGTCGACGCCCACGGTGCATTCGTAGCCGCGCATTCCCGTTCCGGCGAGGGGCGTCGAACGCTGCTGCACCGCCCCGTGGATGCCGCCCCCTGTATCGATCAGAAAAAACCCGGGCGGTCCCCACGCGGTGAACTTCCACCCGAACACGTTTTCGTAGAAGCGGCACGCGCGTGCGCAATCGTCGGCATGAATCGAGAAGTGAGAAATGTGATTGGCCATCTCGAGGATCAGCATACGGCCAAAGGCGTTTGGCGAACTTGCGCTAAGATGACAATTAATGTCGAAAAAGCGACACGCCGACCCTGCGCTGATTCGTACCTTCGCGATGACCCTCCCCAGCGGGTTCACGATGCCGCCGCACCGCCACGACTGGAGCCAGTTGATCTACGCGTCGTCGGGCGTCATGACCGTGCGCGCAGAAGCAGCCTCATGGGTCGTCCCCCCGGAACGTGGCGTCTGGGTGCCCGCCGGTGTAACGCACTCGATCGAAATGTCGGGTCGCGTCGCAATGCGGTCGATTTATTTCGCCCCCGGATTCGTGCGCCGCAAACTACCGCCCTCGTGCAGCGTGGTGCATGTCACACCCCTCATGCGCGAACTTATTCTCCAGACGTGCTCGCTCGGAGCGCTGTTGCGCGAGTCCCCGGCACACCAACGCCTGAGCCGCGTGATCGTCGACCAGATCGAAACGCTGCCTGAGATTCCGCTGGAGCTGGCGATGCCGCGCGATGCCCGCGCATGCCGTGTTGCCGAGATGTTGCGCCGCAGTCCGGAGAGCGGCGATTCACTGGAGCGAATTGCCTCCCGGGCGGGCGCCAGCAAGCGCACCATCGAGCGGCGCTTTCGCGAAGAAGCTGGCATGGGCCTAGGCCAGTGGCGCAAGCAAGTGCGGTTACTACACGCGCTGCGTTTGCTCGCCGCTGGTGAACCCGTCACGACCGTCGCACTTGAATCCGGGTATCAATCCACCAGTGCCTTCATTGCGATGTTCAAGAAGGCCTTGGGCACCACACCGTTGAGGTACCGGAGTAAGCCAATCCCTAGGTAGCCGAAACGCGAATCCGTCGATAGAAGCACGTGACGGATGTTTCGAAGCGGGCAGCCGAGCGCCCCTCGGATGACAGAGACGAGAACTTGCTGAGGGTCGCTCGCGCGTTGCCCGCGATCAAAGACGAGCTCTGGAGAAGGACGCTGGTCGGTTCGAGCCCGCCGCTCGTGCGTATGGTGGAAGTGATCCGGCTGGTGGGCGGCCGGCGCGCAACCGTTCTGATCACCGGCGAAACCGGGACCGGTAAAGAGATGGTGGCGCGTGCGATTCACCTCTCCAGCTCGCGCGCAAATCAGGCTCTTGTGACCGTGAATTGCAACGCGCTGCCTGAACATCTTCTTGAAGCCGAACTGTTCGGGCACGTGAAGGGCGCATTCACTGGCGCGTTTCAGAATCGCGTAGGCCGATTCGAGCAGGCGCATCGCGGCACTCTGTTTCTGGATGAAGTGGGCGACCTTCCGCTGGACATACAGACTAAACTGCTGCGCGTTCTCCAGGAGCGCGAATTCCAGCGCGTGGGCAGCTCCGAAACAGTGCGGGTGGACGTGCGTGTGATCGCAGCCACCCACGTAAACCTGCTGGAGCGCATCCGCGAGCGACGATTCCGCGAGGACTTTTACTACCGCTTGAACGTGGTGCCGATTTCTTGTCCGCCCCTGCGCGATCGTGGAGAGGATATTCCGCTGCTGGTCGCGCACTTCCTTCAGAAAATCTGCCGCATGGAAGAAATCCCGGAGCGCGACGTTTCTCTCGAAGCACTGGAATGGCTTGCCATGCAACCCTGGCCGGGAAACGTCCGCCAGTTGGAGAATGCGGTTGAGATGGCGGTGGCCATGAGCGGTGATCGAACCGTGCTCGAATCCGGCGACTTCGCTCTTCCCGTTAGTTTGCGGGCGGCGCTTCCGGTGCCGTCGGCGGAAATCGCACTGCCCGAATCGGGGCTCGACTTTGAGCAGACGGTGGGCCGCATCGAGCGCAACATTCTGGAGCAGGCTCTCGAGCGCGCGGGCGGTAACAAAACCGCAGCGGCCGAGATGCTGGGTTTGAAGCGCACCACGCTCGCGGCCAAACTGCGCAGCCTCGAAGCCGGCGCCGGCGGCAGCAGCCCGCGGTAGCCGCTTAGAATGAAAACGTGGCGGAGCTGCCCTTCGACGATCCTCGTGTCGCGCTAAATCGCATCTACACGAAACGTGGCGATACCGGAGAAACAGGCTTGGCTGGCGGCCAGCGCGTCCCCAAAGATTCCCTCCGCATTGAGGCTTACGGAACCGTCGACGAATTGAACGCGGTGGTCGGCATGGCCTATACGTCCGCTGAGCAGAACATCGGGCAGGATTTGCGCGTCGGACTGCTGCTCGCGATTCTGCGGCGGGTGCAGCACGAGCTTTTCAACCTGGGATCCATGCTTGCAACGCTGCCGCAGGACCTGCACCCCAAGCAAGCCCGCATCACGTCCGCCGAAATCGCGCAGCTCGAAAAGGAGATCGACGCGATGAACGAAGACCTGCTCCCGCTGCGCAGTTTCGTTCTTCCGGGCGGAACGCGCGTGAACGCTGAGCTGCACCTGGCTCGGACCGTGTGCCGGAGGGCGGAACGCCTCGTGGTGGCGCTCGCGAAGATCGAAGAAGTGCACCCCGAAGCGATTCAATACCTGAACCGCCTGAGCGACGCGATGTTCGTGTGGAGCCGCTGGATTAACTTCGTGCTGCGCGCGCCTGAAGTCGTCTGGCAGCCGAATCAGGCTGCGTCCGCCCGCAAAGTTACGTCATTTGAGGAATAGATCCGCGAAGGCCGCGCGCAGTTCCGGAAATCGAAAAACAAAGTCCGCATCCAACGCCGCCCGCGGGATCACACGCTGACTATCCGTCAGGATTTCCGACATTTCGCCAAACAAAAGATCGAGCGCGAAGGCGGGAATCGGAAAGATCGCCGGGCGGTGCAGGGCGTGGGCCAACTCACGTGTGAACTCGGAATTCCTCACTGGATTGGGCGCGACGGCGTTGACGGGTCCGCTCAGCGAGGCACTGTCGATCGCGAACTCGATCAGCGCGACTGCGTCTTCCGCGTGAATCCACGGCATCCAATGTCGACCGCCCGCGATGGGGCCGCCTAGTCCCCATCGAAATGGAAGCAGCATGCGCTGGAGCGCGCCGCCGTCGGGTCCCAGCGCGATTCCGGTTCGTAATAGCACCACGCGGGTGCCGAACTGCTCGGCTGCGAGCGCTTCGCGCTCCCATTTCCTGGTGACGTTCGCGAGAAATCCGATGCCCGGTGGCGCAGACTCCTCCAGAGTCTCCTCGCCGCGCGATCCGTAATAGCCGACAGCGGAGCCGTTCACCAGAACCTTCGGCGGATGCTCCCGCAAAGCGGCAATTAGGTCGCGGGTTCCCTCGACGCGGCTGGATTCGATACGCGCGCGAACCTCTGGACTCCAGCGTTGGGCCACTTTTTCACCGGCCAGGTTAACCACGGCGTCGCATCCTGAGAACATGTCCGCCGTGGGCGGCTGGCGGAGAGAAACCGCGCGCACGGTGTGGCCGCTCGCTTGCAGCCTGCGCGTGAGTCGTCGGCCCAGGAATCCGGACGCGCCCGTGATCGCGATATTCATGCTGCTTGGCTTGCGCCGATCTCCCGCAGATACGCGTCCACGTCGGATTTGCGCTTCATCCCATCCAGCGACATATAGCGAACCATTCCGAAAATCGGGCGCTCCGCCCAGGGCCGGTCGTGCAGCCCGAAGCACCACAGGCAATTCGTGTAGGTGTTGGGATCGCGCCCATCCAGCGCATAACGATCGTGGATGTACAACATCGTGTCCAGCGCATCCTGCGGCGTCAGCGACCATTCGATGATCTTCTTGCCCCAATACATCCGGTAATAGCCGTGAATTTTTCCTCGCGTAAGCATTTCTCGCTGCGTGGCGTTCCAAAGATCGTCGTGAGTCCGGGCCAGCGCAAACTGATCGCGTGTGTACCAGGGATCACGTTTATCGCGCACGTGCTTTTTCAGCGTGGCCTGCGCCCAGTTGGGCAGTGCTTCGATCGAATCGAGCGACGGACTGAAACGCGCGAAGTTGAACGCCAGTTCACGGCGCACGATCAGCTCTTCAAGAAACTCATCGGCGACCAGCTTGTGTTCGGCGGCATAATCGCGAGCGGCCAGCGCGATTTCGAGCGAAGAGATATGGCCGAAATGAAGATACGGGCTGAGCCCCGAAGTCGCGTGCGCCGAGGGCTGGTTGTGATCGCGCGCGTAGCGACGGAGGTTGTGTTCGAGGAAATGGTGGAGTCGCCGCTCGGCTTCCCGGCGCCCACCCCGAAACTCCGTTGACGGCAAAACAGAATGATCGATCTCGCATCCGGCGACCAGGGAAGGAATGTTCGCGCTGGTCACTTCGCCGTGCAAGCCTGCGGGAAACGCCAAGTCGAAGCGGCGGTTGACGCGAATCGTAGCCACCGGCTGCAAATGCTCGGCAAGCACGCGCTTGATCTTCGGACGAATCGTGTACGCTGCGTACTCCTGCTTCTCGAAGCTGTTCATCGGCACGATGCAGCTCGAATCGACCACGTAATAGGGAATCTCCATTCGATCCGGTACGCGAGCATTGTGCTCACGCGCGACAAACGTCGGATAATCGTCGGTCACCAGAGCAGCAGCATCGGCGGCCAGACGATAGAGCGCGTCGTTTGGATCGGACCGCCGTCGGCGCAGATGAAACACGTAGCCGATTCCCAGCTTGGCGAGTCGTCGCGCCGTTTCAGGCACACCCTCGAGCAGGAACGTGTGGAAGCGATCATTCGCGTGCGCATAGGAACACGTCAGCCCTTCGTACAATAACAGTGGCAACCCGCGCTGATTCGCCAAATCCGCGGCGAACGCCAGCGCATGATTCGAATCGACGCGCCGATTCATCTGCGCCCAATAGAGAACATATTTCCCATCGCGTGGCGCGGCCGCGTTCAACTGCCGGACTCTTTCGGTCACTGCTCTAAGCATCACATGCGAAGATGGACTTGCGCATGCGTTTTTTCAATCGCGCCAAGCTGCTGTGGAGTTATTTACGACGCAGCGAGCGTGTGCCCGCGCTTCCGGTCGAGTACATCGTCGAAACCACTGCGAAGTGCAATCTGTATTGCCCCATGTGCCCGCGCGAAACGCATAAGCAGCCCAAAGAAGACATGTCCGACGCGATCTTCGAAAAGCTGGTGCAGGGCGCGGCCTCGACAGGCGAGCACATGATGCTGATCGGCCTGGGCGAGCCCTTCATGGATCGCAAAATCTTCGATCGCATTGAATATTGTGAACAGCATGGGGTCGCGACCCTGCTCTCCACCAACGGAACAGTCCTCGACGAGAAGATGGCCGAACGTCTGCTCGACTCGCGCCTGCAGCACATCACGCTGAGCTTCGACGGCGCGTCCAAGGAAACCTTCGAGCACTACCGAAAAGGGGCGCGCTTCGAGAAAGTCCGCGATAATTTTGTGCGATTCGCTCGCATGAAGCACGAACGTCGCGCCGGCGTTCAAATAGTTGTGCAGATGGTTCGCATGGCGGGCAACGCGCATGAGGTCGACGCTTTCAAGAAATTCTGGAGCGCAGTGCCGGGTATCGACCAGGTGCGCGTGAAGGAAGACGAGACCAATCTGGTGACTCCGGAGATCGAGCGCACGGGTCCAGCCGCGCGCGCGTGTCATTACTTATGGCGCGGGGCAATGTACGTGAAGCACGACGGACGTGTATTTCCGTGCTGCCAGAGCTACATGCTGGACGGCGCGCCCGTGGGGCACCTGGCGGAGCAAGCGCTGCCCGAGATTTTCAATTCGGACGAGATGCGCCGGTTGCGCCGCTTGCACGCCGCGGGACGCGCGGGCGAGATCGATATGTGCGCGCGCTGCTGTACCGCGATTCCGCATCCGCTGCTCGTGGCTGGGAGCCTGTTGCTGCACGGCAAGTGGGTGCGTCGCGCGATGCCAGTGATCGAGCGGCTGGTATATGGTTCCAAGTTGCCGCAAGGCCTTCTAGCATCGCCACGCAAGGAACTGGTACAGATCGGCGGCGCACCGGCCGCGAAAGAATGACGGTGGCGGCGGCGCAGTTAGAGTATGATGAATTCTATTGTTGTACTTTCGCCCGCTTGGGGCGGGTTCGCGCGCCCCGTGGGC
>DASYPO010000346.1:0-22624 GCA_036006545.1 Bryobacteraceae bacterium | reverse complement strand
CCCACGATAGGCAGAGCGAGCCACGCGCGCGATCGCGCGGCTTCTCTTGAGACCAGACCAAAAACTACGGCGAGCACCGCGATCAGCAGCAGCGGGTGCGCCCACCAGACACCCAGTTCGCCGAAACTGCGGGCGAAGGATCCCAGGATCTGCATCCAGCGCGACGGCTCGGCGATTTTGTGCAGCGCTTCCCCGGCGGTCTTCGGGAGAATCGCCTCGGTCCCCTGCGCCAGCAGCTTGACAGCCAGCGTCGCGGCGATACCGGGGATCGCACCCGCGAGCATCCATACGACCGCGCCGCGCGCGCGCCACAACGCGACGATCGCGATCAACAGTGCGAACGGCAGTCCTTCATTTTTCGTGAACGCTGCAAATCCCGCGGCCAGTCCGGTCAGCGCCAGCAATCCCGGCGGCCATCCAGCACGCTCCGCCGCAGCCGCGATCGCGATGGTCGCCAGGATAAAAAACGCCAGCGGAACATCGGCGTATTGAAACGCGGCCTGCGTCGCGAATGCTTCGGTCGCGATCAACACCAGCAATGCCAGCCATCCGAATATTTCATTCGTCGCGGATGCGATCGCGCCCGCGAGCAAGCCGCACGCCGCCAGCGTGAAGAGCAAGCTAATCGCGGCGGGAGCGGCGTCTGACGTTTCACCGGTGAGAGTCCACACGCGCGCGATCGAAGCCGAAACCAACAATGGATATCCAGGATGCGCGGCGCCGATCATGCCGCCGGCCAGATTGCTGCCGAACGCGTTGTGCCACGCGGGCGATCCACCCGCAAGATATTTCGCGCGCACATTCCAGATGGAAAACGCGTCCCATTCGCCGTTGGGATTGGTCGCGATCGTCTCCGAAAAACTGAGGGCGAGGCTGACGATACCAATGGCGGCAGCGAGTCGTAGAACCCAGATCCATGACGATGGCTGCGGCGATGGTTGGGGTTGCCCGACTTCCGGCGCGGACGTGCGACTCCTCCGCAGCAACATTGCGAGCGCAGCGATCGCGACCAACTCGACGGCGAAAAGCCCCGCGCGCGACGCGATTCCCACCAGCAGCATCGCGAAGTAGATGCACGATGTGAGCCCCAGTCCAACTCCCGCGCCGAGCGAAATCTCGAACAACCAGTCGAGCCGAGCGCGTTTTCGATTTGGGCTGAGCAGCCGCACGATCAGCCAGCCGAGCGCGATCGCCGGGATCGTCGCACCAATCGCCGCGATCACTTGTCGTTCCTCGCGATGTTCCTGCGAAAAATCAAAACGCCTCGACCCAGATCCGCAACGACGCTGTATCCCAGTCGCGCACCGGCCCCCGGATAATCGCCGGGCAGTGCGAAATTCCCAACCGCCCAATCCGCCGGCGCTGCGGGATCAACGGGAGCGACGGCGTGCGGCGCCAGCGCGTACTGCGCCGCCAGAAAGGCCGTCACACCGGCTTTCTGATCCAGCCCGAGATCGCTGATGTAGCCGAGCGGCACGTCCTTCGGAAGCTGCGAAGAGACCGCGGCGAATCGCTCCTGGGCCGACGCGGCACCGTAAGGATCGGGCTGCGCGGCCGCGAGTTTCGATGCCTTGCTATACGAGTTCAGCGCCGCTAGAACGGCCAGCGTCGCGACGGCCAACGCCCCCATCCAACCTCGAGAATTCGACTGGGACAGGGGGTTGCGCTGGCTCACAGAGGATCAGTTTAGCGTGCTGACTTATCGCTTCGCCCGAAAAGCTTCCTGAAATAATTCCGCGCTGGTCTTGAGCAATCCCTCCTGCACCGCCGGATCCGCCGCGGTGAAGGCCTTCAGTTGATCTTCTGAATCCACCTCGACAATCGCCAGACCGCGCGGACGATTCGGATCCATCGTGCGCCCGCCCCAGGTCAGGATTCCGCTGTTAAGGTTCTTGGTCAGGTACTGCGCGTGTTCGCCGAACTTGGCCATGTCTGCGGGCGTCAGCTCGTTCATCGAACTAACGCGCGCAAGCGTCCACGTCACGAGGTACATCGCTTTGCTCTTCGGATACGCTGCATTGGCCTGCACTTCGCGGATCTGCGCGGTGTGACGCGCGGAGTGGGCCGCCATCAGCACCAGGAACTGATACGCGTCGGCGGTTCCAAACGGCGGGCCGTTGCTGACGTGAATGCGCAGGTCATCGCTGGTGGACTTCACGTACGCGATCGACTTGTCGCGGACTCGCATGAACTCGATCGCCGCCGAGGCAGAGGTGGGGAATCGGCCAGAGGGCTTGAGCGGCTCAGGCGCGGTCGCCTTTTGACTTCGATCTTCCACCGTGACCGACAATTTCTTATCCTGCTCGGCGTTCGACGTCGCGGGCCGTTCCACTGCGGGGGTCTTCAGCAGGGCTTGCGATCGATCGAACAGCAACTCTTCTGAAAGGATGATGTGCTCGGCACACTCCGCGACTGACCATACGTTCGGCGCCGGTTTGAAACGCCACTGCGCGTCGCTGACGCCGGTGATCGCCGCGAAGAAATTAGTTTTGGTTTTTTCCAATTGACCGGTTAGAAAATTGCGCTCCGCGTCAGTCAGCGTGCCGGAGGAAGCGGCCGCAAGCGGCAGCGTCACACCAGCGAATAACAGTATGGCTTTGATGCTTTTCATGCTTTTGCTCCGTGTGTCTGTACTTTGTCCCGTAGCCAGCCGAATACGCGCGCCCAGCCGTTGGTATGTCCCTTCTGTGATTCCGCGAATCCTTCAAATCCTTTATGCAGCAGCCGCAGGCGCGTCCCGGTCGGGATCGGCTCGAAGACCAGACGAACATTGGTCGGCCCGATAACATCCCAGCTCGGATTCCAGGTGAACTCAAGAAAGCGCGGCCGATCGACCGCGATGTACTCTCCGTGCACCATGCTCTTCTGCGTCCCGTCCGTGTTGACCGCGTCGCAGCTCCATGCTCCGCCGGGCCGCAGATCGACTTTCCAGTTCGAGGTGCGATACGTATCCTCCGAGCCCCACCACTGCTCGAGTTGTTCCGGATCGGTAAACGCATCGAACACTTTTTCCGGCGGCGCTTCGATGTCAATTTCTCCATCGATGGTCGTGCCGATACAATCGAATCTCATTTCTTCTTCTCTCTCTCTTCTACGTGACGCTTCAAGTTGGACAAACTTACCGCCCAGAATTCGCGATAGTTGGCCAGCCAGCGATCCAGGTCGCGGAGCGGCGCGGGATTCAAACGATACAAACGATGCCGCCCTTCGCGATGCTCCATCACCAGCCGCGCGTCGTGCAGCACGCGTAGATGTTTCGAGATGGCGGGCCGACTTACCGGAAACGCGCGCGCGATTTCGTTGACGGGTTTCGCGCCTTCGCGCAGTCGATCGAGGATCGCCCGCCGCGTCACGTCGGATACGGCGTGGAAAACGTCGGCCGTTTGTTGGGATGCCTGTTGCGTAACCATTTGGTGACCTATTCGCCGTTTCCGGATCCGACATCGCGTAACCGGATGGTTACCAATATACTCGCCGCGGGCTTCGTCGTCAAGACCTTTTCTAAAGATTTGCGCCGAGTCCGCCGATGCAAGGCAGTCCGGGTATCGTTGTGGCGCCTCTCCTCAATTACGGACCCTTCGCCGCACTCGCGATTGGGCTGACTTGGGTTACCTCGCTCGCCTGCAGGCGCGGGCACGACTATTTGATCCGTACTCTGTGGGCGCTGGGGACCATCCTGTGGCTGGTGCTGAGCTGGGTTCTCCATGCTTCCGTGTCGATCCGACAGGCGCTTGCGGGTACGCCTTTCGGCGAATTCGTCGCGCTGCTCTTCGATCTATTCCTGCCGCTCGCATGTGTCGCGCTGGGTGCGTTCTGTTCACCCGCTCGAGCGCGCGTCGCGAATTCACTGCGATCGTTTCTGCTCGTCGCAATCACCCTGTCTGCGTGCCTCGCCGCAGTGCCCGATCTGGTCGACGGACAACTTCCTCGAGCCTTCGTGTGGTTGGCGCTCGCCGCGGTGCTGGTTGTCGCCCTACGTCGTCAGGCGGTGCGCGCGGGCGGAACGAAACTGGTCGAGATCACCGCGGGCACGCTCAAGGAACGCTGGAATGCGATCGCCGCAAAAGCGGGACATCCCGGAACCAAAGTGTACCTGGCGACGTCGGAAAAGCCGCTGCCGGCGAACGCTCTCGCGGTGCCGGGACACGGCGTGGTGATGACCGCCGCGCTGCTGGCAGCGCTTCCACGCGTGGAAATGGACGCGATTCTGGCGCACGAAATCTCCCACTTCCATCGCCTGCCGCACAGTCCCTGGATGGTCCTCGGCGCTGCGGTGATCGTGACTCATACGATGACCGCAGATCTGCTCGGCACAGTAACCAGTCCGCTCGTAGTCCTGTTCGGCTTGCCGCTGGCGTTTCTATGGGCGCTTCACGACACTCGAAAACGCGAGTTCGCCGCCGACGCCGGATCAGCAAAGTTGATCGGAGATGGAAGACCCGATGGCAGACCAATGATGACGGCACTCGCGCGCCTGTCGCAACTTCACCAACGTAACCCGCACGTCGATGTCTGGGTCGAGCTGCTGTCCACGCATCCGTCGACCGAACGGCGTATCCAGAAGCTCGCGACCGCGTCGCGCGTCGCAGCCATCGAAGTAGAAACGCTCCTTGCGACGCCCGCAATCGCGCCCGAGCCCAGCGAATGCTACGACCCACCCGCCGCCCCCGACTCCAACGCAATTTTCAACCGCGCCTGGCAGGAAAAAAACGCCGCACGTTACGGTTGGATCATCATGCTCGCGGTCCCGCTCGCCGCGATCGCGGCGTCGCTTCTTACCGAGCAACTGCCCGCGCTCGGATCCGCGCGATTTCTATTGGGAATTCTGGTGGGCTGCGTGTTCGCCAAACTTTTGGTTGTCGCAGGAACCGCATACCACTACGGAAAATTCTCGCGCCGACTCTCGACCAAGCTGGGCGCGACGGGATTTCTCGCGGGGCTCGCGCCCGGTGATTCCCCTCGCATCTTTGGCGGCCATCGATACTATGACGCGGGACTCGTACGATTCGAAGCGGACCGCTTCATCTACCTCAGCGAACGCACACACATCCAACTGAACCCGCTGGACGTCATCGAGACTCGCTTAGTTCGCGCCGCGCCCGCCGCGTGGATCGCGCGGCAGCCCATGCTTCGGTTTCGCGATCCAGCGACTGGTCAGACCCGCGCATTCATTCTGCATCCGCTCAGCGGAATCGCGGGAGATCGTCTGTATCGCGAACTCGAGCAGTGGCGCACGCGCGGCGAAAATGCCGCTCCGACAAACATCCAGGGTTTCGATGCCGCCGCCGGCGAAGTCTACCAACCCGCGCCGTTTGGAGCGACGCTGCGAGGATTTCAGATGTCCGGAACTCTCACCCTGCTCGGCGCGATCGTCACGGGCTGGCCCTTGCGCCAGGAAGCGCCCTCGGGAATTTATGCGCTCGCCGTCGCATTCGCCGGCTACGCCATGCTCATGTTGCCGGTGGTGTTCTACCGTCCGGGCAGCGCACAATTCCCGCGAACAGAAACGTGATCTGAAAGATCAGGCGCTCGGAAATCGTGGTTCGTTCCGGAAATAGCGAAGGCAGCAACGGCCAGGACGTGCACACGTATGGATCGTCGCGCTCACCCTTTTCCGCCAGCCATCGCCCGCACGCGTCCAACTCGCCGCGCACAATCGGCGCCTGCCATTTCTTCTGCAACTTTAGCGATCGCCAAAGCTGCTGAATCGAACCGAAGCAGGCCTTCAATGAATCCACGGTGGGCACCGGTTCGAGAAACCGATTCGCGTGGTTCGCCAGGATCACGGCATCCGCGTCGACGTTTCCGCTTAGTCGAATGATTCGCTCTCGAAAAGTGATGGTGTATCCGTCGTCGTACGAGAAGTGATTCAGATCGTGGAAATGCAACAGCTCGCCCGCGTTGACGGCGTTGCGATCGAAATCGGAGAAACCTTCGACGACGCGCACCTCCAGGCCGGGGAATAGATCCCACGCGCTGAGGTGCGGGATCTCCGCCGGCTTTTCCGTAGGCCAATTCGGTGCGATTTTCTCCCATTCCTGTGCCGTGATCGTGCTGACCTGCTTCGCTTCGGCGAGTGTTAGTCCTTGCTCATTTCGCGCGACGGATTGATTCGCATCGATCGCGTCCGCGGCGCGCAGCAGGCGCTCGCCTCGCGCGGCGTCCCAGCACTTCGGTGCAGTCTCGCGCAAGGCTTGCGCAGCCGCCGACCGCTCGTCCGCCCCGCCCACGCTCAGCCGCACCTCAAGGTCGAACAGATGGTTCTCGACCACGCCTTCGTTCGACGCTCCAAGAATTTCTCCGATCATCCACTCGAGAACATCCGCCATGCAGGCAGTGTAGCCGCATCGTCCACAACCACGTGTGTTACGCTGTGAGCGTTTATCCGCCATGGCTGCCACCCGCGAAAAATCTCAATTGATGAGCGCTTCCGAGATCGACCGCACCCTGGTGCGGCTCGCCCACGAAATTCTGGAGCGCACGCCCGACCTGGACAAGCTTGCATTCATCGGCATCCGCCGCCGCGGCGTGCCGCTGGCCCAGCGACTGGCGAAGAAGATCGAATCGCTCGAAAAGCGCAAAGTCGAAACCGGAATTCTGGACATCAATCTGTATCGCGACGATCTTTCGACCGTGGGCCACGCACCCGTCGTCAGCGCCACCGATATTCCGTTCTCCGTCGTCGGCCGCGACATCGTGCTGATGGATGACGTGCTGTACACCGGTCGAACGATTCGCGCCGCGCTCGACGCGCTCTTCGATCACGGCCGCCCCGCGAAGGTGCGACTGTTGGTGCTGATCGACCGCGGGCATCGCGAGCTGCCCGTCGAAGCGCAGTTCGTCGGGCGCATGGTGCAGACCACCTCCAACGAAATCATCGAAGTGAAATTTCAGGAAATCGACGGCATGGAGAAAGTGCTGATGGTCGAGCGAATCGCCGAACAAGGAGCCGGGGATTAGGGAGGAAGGATGCCGCAGGGTCTCCTGGGGATCGAAAACCTGGCGCGCGAAGAGGTCCAGGCGATTCTGGACCGGGCCCGCGATTTTCAGCCGACCGCCGGGCACAGCTTCCGCAAATTCGACCTGCTGCGCGGCCGCATGGTCGTAAATCTTTTCTTCGAAGCGTCCACGCGCACGCGCACCAGCTTCGAGATCGCCGCGAAACGTCTTGGCGCGGACGCCGTGTCGATCACCGCGCAAGCGTCCAGTGTTTCGAAAGGCGAATCGCTGGTCGACACGTTGAACACGCTCGCCGCGATGCGGCCGGACGCGATCATCATGCGCCATGCCGCGTCGGGCGCGCCGCATTTCCTCCAGCGTCACCTCGAAACGCCGATCATCAACGCCGGCGACGGCACGCACGAACATCCGACGCAGGCGCTGCTTGATGCGCGGACCATTCTCGATCGCGGCGTCGCGCTCGAAGGCTTAAAGGTCGCGATCATCGGCGATATCGCGCACAGCCGCGTGGCGCGTTCGAACGTGTATTTGCTTTCGAAGTTCGGCGCGCGGATCGTACTGTGCGGACCCGCCGCGTTGCTACCCGACGAACTGCGGCAGATCGCGCCCGGCGTCACGCTGACCACCGACATGGATGAAGCGATTCGCGACGCGGACGTGATCATGATGCTGCGCGTGCAACTGGAGCGGCAGAACGAAGCGCCTTTCCCGGCAGGCGAATATTTTCGCTTCTACGGCTTGCGCCTCGAGCACTTGAAACAAGCAAAGCCGGACGTGATCGTGATGCATCCGGGTCCCATCAATCGAGGACGCGAGATTTCATCCGAGGTCGCGGATTCGCAACGCTCGGTGATTCTCAACCAGGTGGAAAACGGTATTGCGGTTCGAATGGCTGTGCTCGAAAAGGTATTGAATGGCGTCGCTGGTAATTAAGAACGGTCGCGTGATCGATCCCGCGTCGGGTCACGACGCGATCGCCGACGTGTGGATCGTCGACGGCGTGGTGCGCGGTGTTAGCCAGAACCTCTCGCATCCCGGCGCGGATGAATTCGATGCGACAGGGTTGATCGTCGCGCCGGGCTTCATCGACATGCACGTGCACCTGCGCGAGCCCGGCTTCGAGCACGCGGAAACTATCGAGAGCGGAGCGCGCGCCGCAGCCGCGGGTGGATTCACGTCAATTTGTCCGATGCCGAATACGTCGCCGGTGAATGACAACGCCACCGTCACCAGCTACATCATCGAGAAGGCGCGGCGTCACGCGATCGTTAACGTGTTCCCCATCGGCGCGATCACCAAGGGCAGCGCGGGCGACGAACTCGCGGCCATCGGTTCGATGGTCCAGGCAGGGGCCGTCGCGATTTCAGACGACGGCCGCCCGGTAATGAACGCGCGCGTGATGCGCCGCGCCATGGAGTTCGCCCGCAGCCTGAATATTCCGGTGATCGATCATTGCGAGGATCTGCATCTTTCGGCGGGCGGCGACATGCACGAGGGTCTCGAGTCCGTGCGGTTGGGATTGCGCGGCATTCCTGGCTGCTCGGAAGACGTGATGGTCGCGCGCGATATTCTGCTGGCCGAGGTCACCGGCGCGCACTATCACGTGGCGCACATTTCCGCGCGGCGGTCGGTCGAGATGGTGGGCTTCGCGAAATCGCGGGGCATGCACGTCACCGCCGAAACAACGCCGCACCATTTCGCGCTGGCGGATGCGCACATGCTGCCCTACGACAGCAATTACAAGATGAAGCCGCCGCTGCGATCGACTTGTGATGTAGGCGCGGTCGTAACCGGCGTGGTGAATGGGTCGATCGACGCAATCGCGACCGATCACGCGCCACATCCGGGCAGCGAAAAGATGCAGGAGTTCGAGAAATGCCCGTTCGGCATTATCGGCCTCGAAACCGCGCTCGGCATCGCGCTCGAGCAACTGGTGCATCCGGGAAAGATTGCGCTGCGTCGGTTGGTCGAGTTGTTCACTACCGGTCCCGCGCGGATTCTGCGCCTCGACCGCGGCACGCTCTCACCCGGCGCGCCCGGTGACGTGACGATCTTCTCTACCGATCGCGAATGGACCTACGATGTGAATCAGTCGGCGTCGAAGAGTCGCAACTCGCCCTTCGATGGGAAGACGTTTCGTGGGGGCACGGTCGCGACGGTGGTGGGCGGAAGCATCGTCTGGCGCGCCGCCTAAATAATCCTTGACCTGTCTAAAGCTTCAGGGTTGATCATTTTCTTAGGACGATGACCGTAACCGAACTTGCGCGGGCGTGCGGCCTCAGCCGCAGCGCCGTGTTGTACTACGAATCGATCGGGCTGCTACGCCAGGTCCGCCGTACCACGGGAAATTACCGGGCGTATGGAGATGCCGATCTGGAGCGGCTGCGACTGATCTGCGTGTACCGCACGTCGGGACTGAAGCTCGTCGATATTCGAGGGCTGCTCGACCGTCCGCAGCACGACGCGGCGGCGATTCTCGAGCAACGGCTGCGCGAGATCAATCGCGAGATCGCACGCCTGCGCGAGCACGAACGCGCCATCGGCCGTTTACTCAAAGCCACAGGCAAACTAAGGAGAAACAAAATGATCACGAAACAAAAATGGACCGACATTATGCGCGCCGCCGGACTCTCGGACGACGACATGCATCGCTGGCACATGGAGTTCGAGAAATCCGCGCCCGCCGAGCATCAGGAGTTCCTCGAATTCCTGCACATCCCCCCTGAGGAAGTGAAATCGATCCGCGAATGGAGTCGCGGCGGGAAACGTTAACCGGCGGTGCCGCTAAGCGCGCGGCTTGCACTCCGGGCACGGGCAGATACGCCGCAAGTGATCGAACGAATAGATCCCGGTGTTATGCCCGTCGCTCCAGGAGATGTGCACCGCGTAGTGCCCCACCGCTTCCACGTCCAGCATCTTGAGCGCGGGCGTAAACATCTGGAAAGGATTCGCGGCGGGCTTCCCGGCGGCGCCTTCCGATTTCGCGTAATCGGTCTTCTGCGGCTCAGTCCCGTGCGCGCCGGTGCAGGACGCGCAGGGACACTCGTCGCGCAGCCACCCCAGCGTGTATTCGCTATGATGCCCGTCTTTCCAATCGATCTTGATGCCCTTCGATTTCGAAATCGCGATGTGTTCGGGTTCTGCTGGTTTCGTTTCGGTCGGATTCACTGTTGATTCACTCTCTCGATGTCTCGCACGCCCGAGATACGCCGGATCGAAGACACCACGCGCTCGAGCTGTTTCTTGTCGCGCACTTCGAGCGTCATGTCGATCACTGCGCCGTCTCCGTTGCGACCGTCGTCGCCGCGCGCTTCCAGGCTGCGAATATTAGTCTGCTCGTTGACCAGCGCGGTGGTCAGTTGGTTCAGCATCCCCGGACGATCCTCGGTGTGGACCATCATCTTCACCGGGAAAGTTTCTTCTGTCGCGCGCGCCCATTCCACGTCGATCTTGCGCTCGGCTTCGTACATCAGGTTCTGCACGTTGGTGCAGTTCAGCGAGTGCACCGCCACGCCTTTGCCGCGCGTCACGTAACCGACAATCGCTTCGCCCTTAATCGGGTTGCAGCATTTGGCGCGATACACTAGCAGATCGTCGATACCTTTGACCTTGATGACCAGGTCGCGATCCTGCGCGGCCGCGCGCGCGATCGACGCCGGCGTTTCCACCGTTGCGACCGGCTCCGGCTCCGGCGGAATCTGCTCCGGCGCGAGTTTCTGCAGCACCTGGCGCGGCGAAAATTTTCCGTAGCCGAGGGCCGCGTGCAGGTCCTCCATCTTGCCGCAGCCGTATTCACTTGCGACCGCGTCTAACTGACTCTTTCCGATCGCACCGAGCGACACGCCCAACCGCCGCGCCTCGCGCTCCAGGTACTTCTCGCCGATCTCGATCGCCTTCACCCGCTCGGTCGTATTGATGACGTGCTTGATTTTGTTGCGCGCCTTCGAAGTCTTGACGATCGCCAGCCAGTCTTTGCTCGGCAGACGATTGGCCTGCGTCTGGATCTCGACCACATCGCCGTTGTGCAGCGCATATTTCAACTGCACAATGCGCCCGTTCACCTTGGCGCCCATGCAGGTGTTGCCGATATCGGAGTGAATCGCGTACGCAAAATCGATGGGCGTCGCGTCGCGCGGCAGGATAATTACGCGACCCTTGGGCGTGAATGTGTAGACTTCCTCGGGGTACAGGTCCACCTTGAGTGTGGACATGAACTCCTCGGGGTCACGCATTTCGCGCTGCCACTCGACCAACTGGCGCAGCCAGGTGATGCGCTGATCGTCATCGACCGGCCCGCGCCGGCCTTCTTTGTATTTCCAATGCGCGGCGATACCTTCCTCGGCGATGCGATGCATCTCGTCGGTGCGGATCTGTACCTCGAAGTGGCGCCCCTCGGGTCCCATCACCGAAGTGTGCAGCGACTGATACAAATTCGGCCGTGGAATGGCGATGAAATCCTTGATGCGCCCGGGAATCGGATGCCACTCATTGTGGATTACGCCCAGGGCTGCGTAGCAATTCTTCACCGAGTCGGTGATGATGCGGACCGCCGCCAAATCGTACACCTGATCGATCGCGATCTTCTGCCTCTTCAGTTTCTGAAACACCGAGTAGGGCCGCTTCAGCCGCCCTTCGACCCGCGCCGGAATGCCCTCGCGCGCCAGGTTCACTTCCACCAGGTGCTTCACTTCGTCGAGAAACGCCTGATCGGACGCGCGCGTCGCCTCGAACTGCTTCACAAATTCCGCGGACGCTTCCGGTTCCAGGTACAAAAACGCCAAATCCTCCAGTTCCCCGCGGATTTTACCCATGCCCAGCCGGTGCGCGATGGGCGCGTAGATTTCAATGGTCTCGAGCGCGATGCGTTCCTGCCGTTCGCGCGACAGCGACCCCAGCGTGCGCATGTTGTGCAGGCGGTCGGCCAGCTTCACCAGGATCACGCGGATGTCGTTGACCATCGCCAGCAGCATCTTGCGGACGCTTTCGGCTTGACGCTCCTCTCGCGACGCCAGATCGAGTTTGCTCAGCTTGGTGACGCCGTCCACGCAGCGCGCGACTTCTTCGCCGAATTCCTTACGCACTTCCTCGAGCGTGGCTGCAGTGTCTTCCACCACGTCGTGCAGAATTCCGGTCTGGAGGCAAACCATGTCCATGTTCATCTCGGCGAGCTGGCGGGTCACCTGCAGCGGATGAATCATGTACGGCTCGCCTGACGCGCGCTTCTGTCCCTGGTGGCGCACGGCGGCGAACCGAAACGCCTTCTCAAGCGGCGCAAAATCTTCGTTGGGGCGCTTCTCGCGCAGGTAGGATTCGAGTTCGCGGTACTGTTGCTCGACAGCATCGGCGGCTACGGTCGAGTCAACTGGCATCTCTCTTCCAGTTTATAGGAGGGAGAGCGTAGCGACTTTGGAGCAAGTCGCAATTCGGGATCGACTGCCCAATTCAGGCTAAAACCGTGAGGTCGCGTTATAGTTGAGGTGTGACAGTCGATGAACGCATCGAAGCGCTTACCACACGCCACGAGGCGTTGACCATCAATCTGGAACTGATGGGCCATGAAATTCAGGATCTTTTGAAAAAGTCCCGACAGGACGGGGAAGCCATCGCAGCGCTCGCCCATATCGCTGAGATCCACGAGCGCCGGCTCACGGCTCTCGAAGGCGGGTCGAGCTGACCGCCGAAATTCAGTCCTGATCTCGGCCGGGTCGTGCACCGAAAGGCAGTGGCCCACCGGAGCTCGTCGAGAAAGTTTCCCCCTACGGACCTGGCTCGGTTCTGCCGATGGTTCCTCCATGATTCTCGCGCCTGCCTCTTTTCGCCTGCGCACGATTGCCAACGCCTTTCTTTTCATCGGATTAGTACCATTGATCGCCTGGTCCCAGACGGCCCGGCCGGGACTGAATGCCGGGAATGCCGTTACCCGCGCCAGCCTTCCTAATACCACCGACATCACGCCCAGCCGCGGGGTCGGCCCTTTCGATACCAAGCAGGCGCAGGAATGGCACAGCGCGGCCGAACTCTTGTGCTCGCAGAGCCGCTATCAGGAAGCCGAAAAGCTATATGTCAAACTGCTCGAAGAACGCGAACACGCGCTCGGGCTCAACAATCCGGAGCTGCTCGTCGACCTTAACGATCTGGGTCGCGTAGCCTTTGCGCAGAACAAGTACCAGCAGGCGATCACCTACTACGAGCGCGCCCTGCAAGTCGCGGAAACGGCGAAAGGCCGGCAGGACATCGCGCTGGTGCCGCAGCTCACCCGCCTCGCGGGCGTTCATACGCAAATGGAAAAGTACGCGGCCGCGGAGCCGTTTCTGCGCCGCGCCATCGCGAACATCGAACGCGCCAAAGGCCCCGACTCAGCCGAGCTGGCCCCGCACTTGATCGCCGTCGGCGACCTGCTGGTCCGCCAGAAGCAATTCGCTCCGGCCGATAGCGAATTTCAGCGTGCCATCAAGATTTTGGAAAAAGCAGAGAGTCCCTCGAGCCCGTTGCTTCTTCCCGCCCTCGACGGCTCGGCGACGTGCGCTTTGCAGCAGAAACGTCCGGCTGACGCCGAGACCGCTTTCCGCCGCGCGCTCTCCATTCGCGAGAGCAACTATGGGCCTTCCAGTAACGAAGCGGCCGGAACGCTGGATCAATTGGGACGTTTTTATTACGAGCAGAAGAAGTTCCCGGAAGCGGCCTATTGCTATGAGCGATCGCTCTACATTCGCTCCAAGCTGCATGGCGAGACCAGCCCGGACACGGAGGTTTCGCTGACCCAGGTGGCGCAAGTGTACGGTGCGCAAGGTCGTCATACCGAGGCCGAGCCGATCTATCGCATGATGCTCACCGCTCGCGAAACCGATACCGTGAGTAGTCTGAACTCCTTGGCCACCACGCTGGCCGCCCGCGAGCGTAACGCCGAAGCAGAAAACCTATACAAAATTTCCATTGCGATCCTCGACAAGAAAGGTTTCGTCGCCGCGCGCAAGCCGGTGATCAATCCCAACGATCCACCGCCGCCCCAACTGGCGGAGACCCTGGATCAGTACACGGCGCTCTTAAAGAAGCTCCGCAAGAAATCGGACGCCGCCAAGATGGAAGCTCGCGCACGGATTCTCCACGGAGCGCCGCCGCCGCCCGAGCCGGTTTCGGTTGTCCCGGGCGCCAATAGGAAGAAGACCAAGTAAGTACTAATGGATTTCACCCCTTCCGCCGAAGGATCAGGTGATGCTGAGTATCTTCTCCGCAAACGGATCCCCTGTAGTGGACTCGCGACCCGAGGTCCCTTCCGCGCCGCCGGAGCCAACCGATAAGGCCGCAGCCACGTCAGCCGCAGAAGCCGCGGAAACCGCCGAGCCCGCTGAGTTTGAGATCGTCATCGGACGGCGACAATTGTCGAGTCTGCTGTTTGTTGCGACCGTCGTGATCGTGACCTTCTCCGCGGTGTCGTACCTGGTGGGAAGATCGGTCACTCCCCGCGAGGTTTCGGCTGCCGCCGCGCAAGCCGCACCAGTCGCAGCGCCGATTCCGGTCGTCAACGCGACCATCGCGCCCACTACGACACGCGCTGAACCGCCGATGTTTGCCGATCCACTGCCGCGCAAAACCTATATCCAGATGGGCGCAGTCGAGAAGGGACTCGCGATTATCTTCGCCGAGGGACTGCGGCGTCGCGGCCTGGATGGATTCGTCGCGCCGGGTCCGAACGACAAGCTGTTTCGGGTTCTGATCGGTCCATTCGCGGATGAAGCGGTATACAAACGCGTGAAGAACCAGGTCGACCAGATCGGCCTCAACACCTTCCCACGCCGCTACGAAGCTGGAGTAGAGGGCGGACACTCAGGTCCGCAGCCGGCGACCTCGTCAGCCCATTAGAATTACAGGTGCGATGAGCACCCAAAACCTGACAGATAAAGTTGCGGTCATCACCGGCGCGAGCCGTGGATTAGGCCGCGCGATGGCCCTTGCAATCGGCGGCGCCGGCGCGAAACTCGCGCTGGTTGCCCGCGACCGCGCGAAGCTCGAAGAGTCCGCCGCCGAATGCGCGAAAGTCGGCGCGGAATCCGCCATCTTCGTTGCCGATGTTACCGACGAAGCCCAGGTCGCGACCCTCGAAAAAGAAGTGGTGGCGCGCTTCGGCAAGGTCGACATCCTGGTCAACAACGCCGGTATGAACATTCGCAAACCGCTGATCGAATACACGGTGGACGAGTGGCACAAAGTGATGGACACGAACCTCACGTCGGTCTTTCTGCTGTGCCGGGCGTTTGTGCCGCACATGCGCGGGCGCGGTTACGGACGCATTCTGAACCTCACTTCGATCATGAGTCACATCTCGCTGCCGGGTCGCGCGCCATACTCGGCGAGTAAGGCCGGATTGCTCGGTTTGACCCGCGCGTTGGCTCAGGAGCTCGCGAGCGAGAAAATCACCGTGGTCGCGATCAGCCCCGGTCCGTTCGCTACAGAAATGAACACGGTGCTGATGAATAATCCCGAGCTGACCAAATTGTTCATGGACAATGTGCCACTCAACCGCTGGGGCAAGCCTGAGGAGATCGGAAAACTGGCGTTGTATTTGTGTGGCGAAGATGCGGGCTACATTACAGGCACCGACATTCTGATCGACGGCGGTTGGACCGCACACTAGGAGGGCGGGCGCCCTCGCCCGCAGCCCACGCCCTCGTCGGCTCTAAGGACGCAAATGGGAATTTTGTTCCAAGATCTCCGCTACGCCACTCGCGGCCTCGCCCGCAACAAGGGCTTTGCGCTCACTGCGCTGTTCGCTGCCGCTCTGGGGATCGGTTCGACGACGGCCGTCTTCAGCGTGCTCGATCGCGTCCTCCTCCGCGCGCTTCCCTACGCGGATGCGGATCGTCTGGTCTCGGTCGGCTATGTGACCCCGCTCGATTCCAACGAATTCCTCTTCGCCGATTCGTACTTCGTCTTTCGCAGCAATCCTGCGCCGTTCGCCGCTATGACGTCGTTCACAGCCGGCGTCAATGAATGCGACCTCACGGAAACCAATCCCGTGCGGCTCGGCTGTCTGCTGGTCGAAGGTAATTTCCTCAAGACGCTCGGCGTGAACCCAGTCGCTGGACGCGATTTCACGCTGGAGGAAGACCGTCCCGGAGCCCCGCGGTCCGCGCTCATCTCATTCGCACTGTGGCGTTCACGCTTCGCCGGCGATCCTGCGATTTCTGGAAAGCTTCTCCAACTCGACGGCGCGCCGGTGCGGATTGCCGGGGTCCTTCCGGCGAATTTCGAAACGCCGACGCTCGCTCGCGCGGACGTCCTGCTGACGCAGCAACTCGATGATTCGCGGAGAAACGGGCAAACGCTGCGCGTTTTCGCGCGACTCAAACCGGGTGTTTCGATCCCGCAAGCAGATGCCGAGCTCGCGCCGGTCTACGCTCAGTCTTTCGAACCGATCGCGACCTGGTTTCGGATCGAAGCAAAAATGCGGCTCCGTTCCCTGCGCGATCGTCAGGTGGGCGACGTCCGGCGGGCTTCCTGGGTGCTCGGCGCAGCGGTACTTGCCGTGCTCCTCATCGCGTGCGCGAATCTCGCCAACCTACTGCTCGCCCGCATGGCCGCGCGCGAAAAGGAATGGACCGTTCGACTCGCGCTCGGAGCCAGCCGCTGGCGACTCGCGCGTCAAACTCTCACCGAGAGTGGATTACTCGGCCTCCTCGGCGGAACAGTTGGGTGCGCGCTCGCTTGGGCGTTCCTGCGATTATTCGTCGGGCTCGCGCCAGCCGGCATCCCGCGCATTCAGGAGGCGACGCTCGATGTGCGCGTCCTGCTGTTCGCTCTCGCGGCATCGTTGCTCACCGGGCTCCTCTTCGGAATCGCGCCCGCGCTGCATCGTCCCGTCACAATTCGCACCCGGCGAATTCACCTTCGTGAATGGTTGGTTGGTGCCCAGCTGGCCGCGTCCGTGTTGCTGCTCGCCAGTGCAGGCATGCTGCTCAAGAGCCTGTGGCGAATCGAAAGTGTTCCGTTGGGTTTCGAATCCGAACACGTCCTCACCGCGGCGTTCACATTGCCAAAGGTGCGCTACTCCGACAACGTGCGCCAACTCGAGTTCTACCGACAGCTCGAGGAGCGCCTGTCGCGACTGCCCGGCGCATCCGCGTTCGCCATCACCGATTCACTTCCGCCCGCTGGCGGCACGCGCGGGCGATTGTTCTCCATGATTGAAGTCGAAGGTCAGCCACCGATCGAACACGGTGCTGGCGGGATGGTCTTGTGGCGTTACGTGACACCCAGCTATTTCAGGACCCTCAACGTGCCCATCGTTGCAGGTCGGGCCAGCGGAGAATCGGCGATCGTCTTGAGCGAGTCGATGGCCCGCAAGCTATTTCCCGGCGAAAATCCGCTCGGCCGACGCGTCAAGATCGAGGATTGGATGACGATAGTGGGAGTCGCGCGAGACGTGAAGAATGCCGGCCTCGATCGCGTCGACCCTGAGTATTACGTGCTGCGCAGTTTTTCGCCCGATGCCCCGCTAAATCGAAGGCCGGGTGACCTGTTGCGCCGGGCATTTCTCGTCGTGCGAACCTCCGTGGCCGCCGACAACGTGACCAAGTGGCTGCGCAGCGAGTTCGCCGCAGTCGAACCTTCGCTCCCAGTGGAATTCTCGACGCTCAGCAGCCGTACGAATGCTCTCGCCGCGCGCCCGCGTTTTCAAGCGACGCTGATCACGCTCTTCGCCGCCATGGGTGTGTTGCTCGCCGCCATCGGGCTGTATGGCGTCATGACTTTCCTGGTGACCCAGCGAACGCGCGAGATCGGCGTACGCATGGCGTTGGGTTCGACGCCGGGCGCGGTCGCGCGTCTAGTGATCCGACGCGCGGCGTGGTGGGCGATGGGCGGCGCTGCCGCCGGTGTCCTGGGCGCAATTTTCGCCGGACGCGCGATTCAATCGCTACTCTTCGAAGCACCCACGAACGACGCAGCGACACTCGTCGCGGTGGTCGCACTGTTATTCGCGATCACGCTCGCCGCCGCCTGGGCGCCCGCGCGCCGGGCATCGCGGGTCGATCCCATGACCGCCCTACGCCACGATTGATCGTTCTCGTGGCGCGGGCTTGGCTCTTTGCCGTTGTGGCGCTGGATTGGCTCTTGCCCGTTGTGGCCTGGATTGGGCTCTTGCCCGTTGTGGCGCTGGATTGGCTCTTGCCGTTGTGGCGCTGGATTGGCTCTTGCCCGTTGTGGCGCTGGATTGGCTCTTGCCCGTTGTGGTGCTGGATTGGCTCTTGCCCGTTGTGGCGCGGGCTTCAGCCCGCAGCCGCGACTTCAGTCGCGGAGTTACTTAATGACGGCGTGCTTCCTTAATTCCTCTACGGTGCTCTCGATCGGCAGCGCTTCCACCGTCCGACCATTCCCCGTGGTCGTCTCCGCACGGAACAGCGAATTGTAAATCGCTTCCTCCGTCGCCTCAATCACCGCGGGAAACAACGCCGACATTTCGTCGTTCGACAGCAGCTTCGCCGCAGCGCTCACCGTGCTGAACGCAATCGCGTAATCGCCCGACCCATTCGATCCCGCGGCTCCGGTCCGCCCCAGCCCCAGCATCGTTCGCGCAGCCATACGACTCAGATTGCGCGCGTCCACCGGTGCATCCGTCGCGACGATCATCATGATCGAGCCATCCGCCGTCACCGGATGCTCGTTCGATGCCCGCTGCGGTCGCTCGATCGGCACCCCCAGAATCGTAAGCCGTCCGCCGAAGTTGGATTGCACCAGCACGCCTACCGTGTATCCGCCCGCCTTGCGCGACGACGTTCCGATGCCGCCCTTCCACCCGAACGCGATGGTCCCGGTGCCCGCACCCACGCATCCTTCGGCAACCGCACCGTCGCTCGCTCCTTGAATCGCCACGAACACTTCGTTGTGACCCGAGTGTCGCCCCTGAATATCGTTCAGCACACCGTCGTTGGTCTCGCCCACCAGCGGATTAATCGACCGCACATCCTGGTTCCCGTCGAGCGTCAGCATGTAATTAATCAGCTCGTCCGCCACGCGAAATGTGTTGAGCGTCGACGTCAGCAGAATCGGCGTCTCGATCTCGCCCAGTTCGTTGACCTGCGTCGATCCGACCAGTTTTCCGAAGCCGTTGCCGACGAACACAGCGCCGGGAACTTTTTCGCGAAATAGATTCCGGCTGTGCGGAACGATCGCCGTCACACCCGTTCGTACCCGCTCGCCGCGACGCAACGTCGCATGACCGACCTTCACGCCCCCCACATCGGTGATTGCGTTGTTCGGGCCCGTCGGCAGGACTCCGACGACGACTCCCAGATCACGCGCTCGTGGGCGATCACTCATCGATAGCTCATCATTTCCAACCCATCCTATCGCGCAGCGACGTGATATGTGCGACGTGATGCCTGCCGTGCCATCCGTACAACGCCAGTATTTTCCCTAGCGGAATGGGCCCGAATTCAGCCATTTCCGGATGCCGGTAAGCGCGCGCGAAATCCGCATCGCTCATGGCGCGCAGCAAACGACCCCAGCGGTCGTGCAGCAGCTCGAGCATCGCAAGCGAAACTTCGAGCGGCGTCGATTGCACATCCGGTGTCTCCGCCCAACGCGCCTCCGCGTACGGTTTGATGGTCGGCGTATCTTCAGTCAGCGCCAACTTAAAGCGGATGTACGCATTCATGTGGCTCTCGGGAACATGATGAATCACCTGCCGCACCGTCCACCCGCCGGGACGATACGGGGTTTCAAGTTGCTCGACCGTCAACCCGACGATTGCCGCGCGCATCGCTGCCGGCGTCTCCGCGATCTCGGTGATCCAGGTCTGCCGCTGTTCCGCGGTGGCCGTTTCCGGCATCGAAAACTTACCGATCGGATAACTCAACGAAACCACTGACGGGCTGGACATCCGGGACCTCCTGAGAGTTATTTGAGAGGATCTCTTGATCCTTGTATTGAAGTTGGTATAGCGTCCAATAAATGCCGCGCTGCACCAGCAGCTCTTGATGCGTGCCGCTCTCGCGCAACTGGCCCTTGTGCATGACGAAGATCCGGTCGGCGCGCTGGATGGTCGACAAGCGATGCGCGATCACCAGCGAGGTGCGGCCTTCGACCAAGCGCCCCAGTGCTTCACGGACGCGTAGCTCCGTCTCCGTATCGACGCTCGACGTAGCTTCGTCCAGAATCAGGAAGCGTGGATTATGGGCCAGTGCGCGCGCAAAACTGATGAGCTGTTTCTGCCCGGTTGAGAAACCGTTCCCTCGCTCGCGCACCGGTTGCGCGAATCCGTGCGGCAGCTCGCGCACAAACTCCAGTAGATTCACCTGCTCCGCCGCACGCTCGACTTCCTCATCCACGATCGACGCGGTCCCCAGCCGGATGTTGGAATCCACGGTGCCGGTGAACAGGTACGGATCCTGCAAAACCACGCCGAAGTGCCGCCGCAGATCGTCAAGCGCGAACTCGCGGATGTCCGTACCGCCCACGCGGATCGATCCCTGCTGAATGTCGTAGAAGCGCAGCAGCAGGCTCGCGAGCGTGGTCTTCCCCGCCCCGGTGTGACCCACCACCGCGATGGTTTCGCCCGGTTCGATGCGAAAACTCACATCGCGCAGCACCCAGTCTTCGTTCTTGTACGCGAACCAGACGTGATCGAATTCGATGGCAGCCGGCGTCTCTGGAAAATCGCGCGGCTTCGCAGGCGACGTGACCCGCGGCTCGACGTCCAGCAGCTTGAACACGCGCTCGCTGGCCGCCATGGCCGATTGGAGCACGTTGTACTTTTCGCTCAAATCCTGGATCGGCCGGAAGAATCGCAGCCCGAACTGAAAGAACGCAACCAGCACGCCCAGCGTCAGTGCTCCGCTGCGAATGCGAATTCCGCCGTATGCCAGCAGCATCGCCAGCGACAACATGCCGACGAATTCCACCATCGGGTAAAACCATCCGTATCCGTGAATGGTTTCCTTGAAGGCCTCCATGTGATCGCGATTGATGCGCTCGAATTCTTCCTTGCTGCGCGCCTCACGATTGAAAAGCTGCAGCACGGCGATCCCGCTGACGTGCTCCTGAAGGTACGTATTGATTCGCGCGATCGCCACGCGGATCCGCCGGTAGCCCTGCTGCACGTAGTTGCGGAAGCGCATGGTGATCAGGATCACCAGCGGCGTCGCGAGCAGCATCAGCCCGGTCATGCCCAGCGAAAGCTTGAGCATCGCGATCAGGATGAAGCCCAGCGCCAAAAAATCGCCGAGGATCGTCACTAGTCCCGACGCCCACAGTTCGTTCAGCGCGTCGACGTCGGTCGTGACGCGCGTCATCAGCCGGCCCACTGGGTTGCGATCGTAATACGCCACATCCAGCCGTTGCAGGTGTTGCATCAGCTCGCGGCGCAGGTCGAACATCGCGCGCTGGCCGGTGCGCGCCATCAAGTACGTCTGCGTGAATTCGCATAGAAACATGAGCAGCAGCGCAGCCAGGTACAACGCCGAGATCTGCGTCAGGCCCACCCACAGGTCAGTGCTGAGCCACACGTCGAGCGGCGACGACGACGGCGTTTCGGACTTGGCCAGGTAGCGGTCGATCGCCAGCTTGGTGAGCAGCGGTCCCACCACCTGCATCAGTGATTGCACCAGCAGGAACGCGAGCGACAACGCCACCGCGCCGCGATACGGCCGTAGGTAGCGCACCAGCCGGCGCATTAACCGGCTGTCATAGGCTTTACCGAGGACTTCTTCTTCCACAGGCGGGTTCTGAATTCAGCGTAACGCAGCGGGCGGCTTGGGGCGAATACTTACGGTAACGACGCGCGAAGGGTCGCCTGGATCTTGGCGAGCCCGTCGTGGGAGGTATAGGCGCGCGCGGGCAACGCCTCGATTGTCTTGCTCAGTTCGACCGCGCGCTGCTCCTTCGTGGGCAACGCCGATAGCGAGGGGCTACGCGGAACCGGCTGCGTGCGATCGATGAATGCCGCCAGCGCGCGCGGATCGTAACCGGCGTCTGCCATCAGCTGCACTGCAATCCGGTCGGCCTCCAGCTCGAAGCCGCGCGCAAGGCTCCGCATGTTCATCGGGATGAGCACTTCAGAAGCCTGACGGGCCCCATAACCCGTCCAGCCACCCATGTAGATGAGCGGGATCGTGCCCTGATTGGCGACCTGGATCCGCGTCGCTTGACGAGTGCCGTGACGCGCCGCGATGTGCGCCATCGCATGCGCCAGCATCCCGGCGAGTTCGTCTTCGCTGCGCGCTTCGAGAATCAGCGAAGTCTCGACGAACAGGAAGCCGCCGGGAACGGCGTACGGCTCGTGCGTCACGCGATCGTCATCGCCGATGATCTCGGTCTTGAATGGAAATCCATCCGGCGGAAGCTGCTGCGCCAAGCGCTGAACCAGCCCGTCGACGTACGCCAGCACCTCGGCGTTTTCGAACCTAGTTGCGCGATTCAGCAGATCCTTGGCTAGCGTCGCGCCCAGTCCGACCTCGCGTTCCTTGCTGTAGAAGTTGATGCCCCGGCCAAGGGGCTGCTGTTGAGCCGTCGACAACGCGGCAGCCGCCAGCAGAACCAAACAGATTCGTTGCATAGTACTTACTTGCGACGCATCCGAGCCACCCTCAGTTACGACGGAACCGACTTCCACGGCTGGCAGGTGCAGCCCGGCCTCGCTACCATCCAGGGTACGCTCGAAAAAACGCTT
>DASYPO010000345.1:0-4827 GCA_036006545.1 Bryobacteraceae bacterium | reverse complement strand
ATCGTCTCCGCTGCGGATTATTTCCTGAAGTTCTGGCGCAAAGTGGACGATGAGATCAAGCTTCGCGGGCGCCGCGAGCTGTTGATACTTGAGCGTCAGCAGCAGCGGGCTGCCCGGGCGGCGATTCGTGCAGCGGCGCGGGCGGCTGCACGCGAGGCAGTCCACACGCCAGCCACGCGTCGAAGCCTCCCGTAACGTTCATCACATTTTCGAATCCCGCGCGCTGTAGCAGACTCGCCGCGATTGCGCTGCGATAGCCGCCCTTGCAATGTACGGCGATCGGTCGCGAGCGATCCAGATCGCCCAGCGAGCTTTCCAGTTGATTGAGCGGCTTGAGTAGCGCACCGGCGATATGTCCGTCCGCCCATTCGCCTGGACGTCGAACGTCGATCACCTGCACGGAGTCGAGTTCGCGGCTCAGTTCTTCCGCACTAACTTGCCCGATCTCGGCGACTGGACGATTCTCTCGCGCCCATTCTGACATCCCCCCGCGCAGCGAACCAATCACCCGTTCCACACCCACTCGCGAAAGCCGCATGCGCGATTCCTCGACCTGCTCCTCGTCTTCGGCGATTAGGATGATGTCGCGATCGAGGCCGACGAGAGTCGCCGCCCACGATGCGTACTGTCCCGCCAACGCGATATGCACCGCGCCCGGAACATGGCCCGCGAAGAATTGATTCGAAGGTCGGGTATCCAGCACCACCGCTCCCGCGCTTTGCTTCGCGAGCAATTCTTCCGGCGTGAGCTGTGGCAGCGGCGCCGATTCCGTCAATGCGGCGGCGCCTGTGCGATTGATCTCGGCATCCAGCGCGAAGTAGCCGGGACGTTCCGGCAGTTCGGCGGTGAGCAGTCGCACGAATTCTTCCTTAGTGCTCGGCCGAAGTGCATAGTTCAGCGCGCGCTCTTTGCCAATCGTCGACTGGCGCTCCGGCCGCATCTGCTTGCCGCACAGCGAACCCGCCCCATGCGCCGGATAAACTTCCACATCGTCGCCCAACGGGATCAGTTTGGTGTGCAGGCTGTCGAACAGCAGCGCGGCGAGTTGCTGCGGCGTGTGATCCTTCGAAAGATCGGGACGGCCCACGTCGCCGATGAACAACGTGTCACCCGTCAGCACGGCGTATGGTTTCTCGCCGCGATCCAGATCGGTGACGGCGATCGAGACGCTCTCCAGTGTGTGACCGGGGGTTTCGAGGAATCGCAAGACCGCGCGGCCAAAGCGAATCTCATCGCCTTCGTGAACGGCAACATGCGGGAACGTCGCGCCGGCCGCCGCGCCCAGGTAAATCTTCGCGCCAGTACGATCCGCCAGCTCACGATGGCCGCTAACAAAATCGGCATGCAAATGCGTTTCGATAATGTGCTCGATACGCAGCCCCTGCTTGCGCGCCTCGTCGATGTAGAGTTCGACGTCGCGCTGCGGGTCCACCACGCACGCCACGCCCTCCGAGCCGAGCATGTAAGAAGCGTGCGAAAGACAGGTGAGGTAGAACTGTTGGAAGTACACGGTAATCTCTTCATTAATTCTAGTCCCGTGGCGCATGCCGTACCTTACACTGGAGAGTTCATGCGTGAAACCGTCTCCCCGTCGAAGAACATCGACGGAATCATTACTCTGCCCGGTGACAAATCCATCTCGCATCGCTATGGAATGCTGGGCGCAATCGCCGAAGGAACCACGACCCTCACCAATTACTCGACCGGCGCGGACTGTCAGTCGACTTTGGCGTGTATGGCGGCCCTGGGCGCGAGGGTCGAACGTGACGAGCAAGGTCGCGTCGTGATTCACGGCGGTAAGCTCAGCGAGCCCGCCGCGGAGCTGGATGCGGGTAATTCCGGTTCGACCATTCGTATGTTGTCGGGGATTCTGGCGGCACAGCCGTTCACGTCGCGCATTGGCGGCGACGAATCGCTTTCGCGGCGCCCGATGGCGCGCATCATCAAACCGCTTGCGGAGATGGGGGCGAGGATCGACGCGCGCGAGGGAACCTATCCGCCATTAACGATCCACGGCGCTGGTGTGCATAAAGAAAAGCTGCACGGAATCGATTACACGCTTCCCGTTGCCAGCGCACAAGTGAAAAGTTGTGTATTGCTCGCGGGCCTTTTTGCCGACGGCGACACGATCGTGCGTGAGCCGATCCGCACCCGCGATCACACCGAAGTCGCGCTCCGCGCCCTGGGCGCGGACATCGTTTCCTCAAAACGCGTAATTACGCTGCGTGCAGGCGCGCGCCTCACTGGACAAGAGCTCGTGGTGCCGGGCGACCTTTCCTCAGCCGCGTTTTTTCTCGTAGCCGCCCTACTGGCCGATGAAGCGAACCTCATAATTCACGCCGTGGGGCTAAATCCCACGCGAGCCGCGTTGCTCGATTTTCTCGTGGGCTCCGGCGCGCCGATCAAAGTGGTCGACGTCCAGCAGACCGGCGGCGAGCTAATCGGCGATCTGAGCGTGCGCTGTTCGAACGCAGCCAGGAAACTCCGCTGCGAGGTCATCGACGGGGCGCTGACCGCGGGCCTCATTGACGAGCTACCAGTGCTCGCCGTACTCGGAGCCATTAGCGACAGCGGCCTTACCGTTCGCGACGCCGGTGAATTGCGCGTGAAAGAGACCGACCGTATCGCTACGCTGGAAGCGAATTTCAAAAAAATGGGTGTGGCGTTCGAATCGTCGCCTGACGGTTTTTTCGTACCCGGCCGCCAGAAATTTCGTGCGGCGGAATTCGATTCGGCGGGCGACCATCGCATCGCCATGGCCTTTGCCGTGGCCGCGTTGGCGGCCGACGGACCCTGCGCTATAGAGGGAGCCGAAGCAGCTTCCGTGTCCTTTCCCGAGTTTTATAGTACACTTCGGCAGATCGCCCGCTAGTTGTATGCAGCAGGAACCCGATCTTACTCTCGCTTGTCTGATCCACGATCTGAACAACATGTTCCAGACCCTGGTGGAAGCCGGCGACGTCTTGTCTTCCGACCCGCGCTGGGCGCCGCTCGCTGCCACCATCCTGCGCAGCGTGGAGCGCGGCAAGTCCATCACCGCCAGTCTGCAGTCCGGCGGAGATTCCGGCGCGCCCCTTGAAACCATCGTCGAGCACGCCATCAGCTTCGTGGAAGATTCGCTCTCCGCCTCGGGCGCGGCTCCGATCCGCTTCGTCTGCCGCCTGGATCCGGGAATCGAACTGCGCCGAAACTGGGCCTGGGAGCGTGTATTCATCAATCTCTTCACCAACGCGCAGCGCGCGATGCCGGAAGGCGGCGTCATCGAGGTCCACGCGCGAAAAATTGGGGAACGAATCGAGATTACCGTGCGCGATGAAGGCCCCGGCATCCCTGCTGAGATGCTGGACGAAATCTTCCGGCCGCACGTAACCACTCGCGCTTCGGGCGGCGGTCTCGGACTACACATCGTCGAGACCATAGTGAAACAGAATGACGGTCGTGTGTGCGCTGCCAATCGCCGCGACCGGCGGGGTGCGGAATTTATCATCACGCTCCCGGCCGCAATCGCGATGCCGCTGCAGGCGCTTCCCGCCCGCGCCGGGGGGCCTCAGCAGGCTGACGGCGCCGCCTGCTAAAGTAGAAAGGTTGCGCCTACTGACTCCATTGGTGCCCTTGGGCCTGTTCGTGCTCATGGGGATGGTCTCCGCGAGCTATGCCGAGACACCGAAAGCTTCCAAGAAGAAGGTCTCCCCGGTCGCGAAATCCGGTCGGCCCCCCGCTAAATCGAGCGCTGCTCCAAGAACCACCACCGCTACTCGAAGTTCCACCGCCGGATCTTCCACAGCACGGAAGAATGTCAAATCCGCGAAAAATGTCGTGCCGGCGAATCGCCGTTCCAATCAGGCAACGCCCACAACCGAACGCTACCAGGAAATTCAGCAGGCATTAGCAGAGCGTGGATATTTCGAAGGCCCTTCCGATGGCCACTGGGGCACTTCTTCAACCGAAGCCTTAAAGCGGTTCCAGCGGGAACAGAACCTGGTGGAAGATGGAAAGCTCGGTTCACTTTCGCTCATCGCCCTCGGTCTGGGGCCGCGGCGGGTCGCTCCCGCCGATTCCGCCACCCAGCCACAACAATGATCATCGGAGTTCCCAAAGAAGTTAAGGACCATGAAGCACGTGTGGGCCTGCTTCCCAGTGGCGCGAAGACGCTGGTCGAAGCGGGGCATCGCGTGCTTGCGCAGGCCGGAGCCGGACTCGGCAGTTCACTTACCGACGACGAATATCGCGGCGCGGGCGCGGAAATCGTCTCCACCGCCGCGGAGTTGTGGAAACGCAGCGACCTCGTCGTGAAGGTCAAGGAGCCGCAATTTTCCGAGTATCCACACCTGCGACCGGGATTGATGCTCTTCACCTATCTGCATCTGGCGCCGCTCCCCGAGCTAACCGACAAACTTCTCGAAACGAAAGTTAATGCGGTGGCCTACGAGACCATTCGCGAGTCCGACAATTCCCTGCCCTTGCTGACGCCGATGAGCGAGGTAGCCGGTCGCATGGCCGTGCAGGTGGGTGCACAATATCTCGAAGCGCCGATGGGCGGACGCGGAATTCTGCTGGGCGGAGTGCCGGGCGTAGCGCCCGCGAACGTCGTGATCCTCGGCGGCGGCGTGGTAGGGCACAACTCGGCCAAGATGGCGGTGGGCCTTGGCGCGCACGTCACCATCATCGAGAGGAATCTGAATCGCCTGCGTCACCTGGACGATATTTATTCCAGCCAGATCGTCACGCTGGCATCGAATCCTTATACGATTCGCGAGTCGCTTCGGCTGGCCGATCTGGTGATCGGTGCGGTACTGGTCACGGGCGCCTCGGCTCCAAGACTGGTGC
>DASYPO010000344.1:0-15993 GCA_036006545.1 Bryobacteraceae bacterium | reverse complement strand
CGGTCCCCGCCACCACGTAACAATCTTCTAACCGCTCCCTGTGGTCGCGGCTCGGTGTCGGTCTTACAGAGCCGTGACCAGAGGGAGGGGTCAACTCTGCTTCGTTCGATATTTCTGCGTCCCTCGAACAGCCAGCTTGCGCAGCAATACGTCCGGTATCGTCCGCATTCCCGCCACGACTAGCTTGTAGCGCCAGCCCGGAATCACGAACAGCTTACCCCGCTCGAATCCCCGTAGCGATTCCTCCACCACGAAATCGGCGCTCATCCACAAGCTGCGCGGAATCGGCGAGCGGTCCATCTTCAGCACGTCGTGAAATTCGGACAGCGTGAAGCCCGGGCATAGCGCCTGCACCCGCACCGGCGACTGCAACCCGCCCAACTCGATCGCGATCCCTTCGGTGAACGCGTTGATCCACGTTTTGGTCGCGCAGTAGCTCACGTTTTGCGGCGCGCGCATGAACGCCGCGACCGACGACACGCTGATCACACCAGTCCCCGCCTGCGCCCGCGGAACCAGGTTCGACAACGCCGCTTGCGTGAGTCGCAATGTCGCGATCACATGCAGCCGGTGCATCTGTTCCTGATCCGCCGGATCCGTCTCGTGGAAATTGCCCAGCGAGCCGAAGCCCGCATTGTTCACCAGCAACCCGAGATGCTGCGCTGCCTTGACGCGCTCGACGGCGCGATCGAGATCCTCATCTTGCGCCAGGTCGCCAACCAGATAGTCGCCGCCCAGTTCCTCGGCGAGCGATCGCAGGCGGTCCTCGCGCCGGGCGATCAGCAATAGATCGTAGCCGCGCGCCGCGAGCTTGCGTGCGAACACAGCGCCGATGCCGGCCGATGCGCCGGTGATCACCGCCAGCGGCTTAGACATTCGATCCTGCTTCTGCCGGCGTTGCTTCCGCCGGCTTAACTTCCGGCGGCTTCTCTTCCATTGGATTGGGGCGCGGCTGGTCCATGCGATGCCCGCGCGCGCTCCATTCGGCGCCGGCCAGCACCAGCATGGCTCCCAGGAATCCGATCAAGATCAGGCTAACGGAGTTCTTGAACACGCCATACTCGCGCTCCAGCTTGGTGTAGAACCACGGCCACACCAGATAGTTGACATACTTCAGGACTTCGAGCAAGATCCCCACTACGATCGCGGCGGGCAGGACTCGCGACATGGGCGGCCGCCCGTTCGGCAGGTACCGATAAATCAGCACCAAGCTCAACGCAGATAACGGAAGGGCGACCAGTTTCAGAAATACTGCCGAAATTCCGGCCGCTTCCGCCGTGGGCGACGCCAGTGACTTGCTGTGCAAGCCGGTCAGCAGCACCGAGATCAGCGCCAGGGCGCCGCACGCAAAGATCAGCCCCAGGCTGATGAGCTGGTTGCGAAAAAAACTGCGGTTCTTCGCGATGCCCCACACGTGGTTCAATCCAATCTCCAGGGGCTCGAAAATTCCGTTCGCAGTGAACAGCAGCAACAGTACCGATGTGAGTTGGAGCCCGCCCAGTTTCGGCAGATTCTGATGCTCCTTGCTGTGCAGGAACTGCGCCACGGCGTCCGGGAAATAATCGCGCAGCAGTGCGTCGATCGCCGCCACGGTGGTCGCGTCGCCGAATACGAGGCGCGACAGCCACATCATCACGATCAGGAAGGGATAGAAGGACAGCAGAACGTTCGCTGCAACCGAGAACGCAAACACGTGTACCTCGGTCTGCATCCAGTAGCGGAAGGTGGGGCGCACCCAGCGCACGAAAGAGCGCATGACATCCAGAGTAATGGAGGTCGGGCCCCCCGGCCCGCGCGCGCCCCCCGGCCCGCGCGCGACCCCCGGTCGCGCCGATCGGCGGGCCGACGAGGGCGTCGGCTGCGGACCTGGGGGTCCGCCCTCCAAATCTAGACGACACTGGAAGTAGTGAAGATCACTCTCATCTCCACCTACGACCTGGGCCGCCAGCCTTTCGGGCTCGCGTCACCCGCGGCATGGCTGCGCCGCGCAGGTCACCAAGTGGAGTGCGCCGACCTCGCGGTCACTAAACTGAGCGAAAGTGCAGTGCGCAACGCAAATGTGATCGCGTTCTTCCTGCCCATGCACACCGCGACGCGTCTGGCGCTGCCGGTAATCGATCGCGTGCAGCGGCTGAATCCGGGCGCGCGCCTGATCGCCTACGGGCTGTATGCGCCGCTCAGCGCCGATGTGTTGCACGAACACGGCGTCGACGCGATCGCGGGCGGTGAGTTCGAAGCCGAGCTGGTGAAGTTCGCCAACGGCGAATCAACCGCCGAAATCTCGCTCGAACGCCTGGAGTTTCTCACGCCCGATCGCCGCGGTCTGGACGGGCCGTACGCTCGGCTGCAGGTTTTCGACAATGGACGGCGCGGTTCGCGCCAGGTGGCTTATACCGAGGCCAGCCGAGGCTGCAAACACATGTGCCGGCATTGTCCGATAGTCCCGGTTTATCAGGGCAACTTTCGCGTGGTGCAGCGCGACGTGGTGCTGTCCGATATTCGACAGCAGGTAGCCGCGGGCGCGCAGCACGTCACCTTTGGCGACCCCGATTTTTTCAACGGACCCACGCACGCGATGCGCATCGTCGAAGAGCTGCATCGCGAGTTTCCCGCGATCACCTACGACGCCACCATCAAGATCGAGCACCTTCTGAAACATCGCGATCTGCTGCCCCATCTGCGCGAGACCGGCTGCCTGTTCGTGATCAGCGCGGTCGAATCGGTGGACGATCGGGTTCTCCAGAAGCTCGAAAAGAATCACACCCGTCGCGATTTCTACGAAGCCGCGACGCTGATGCGCATCGCCGGCCTGACCCTTCAGCCGACCTTCATTCCCTTCACTCCCTGGACCACCATCGAGGGCTATCGCGACTTGCTGCGCGCCATCAGCGAACTGGATTTGGTCGAGCACGTCGCGCCTGTGCAACTCGCGCTGCGCTTGCTCGTAACCGCGGGATCCCGTCTGCGAGAGCTGCCCGAGTTCGCCCACAACTCGGATTGGTTCAACACAGATGGCGCGGTTGAAACGCTATACCAGCGCGTCTTCGGTCTGGTGGCCGCGCGCACGAAACAAAACGTGTCGCGCACTGAAATCTTCAGCGAAATTTGCGCCACCGCTGGATACGAGGCGAGCCTCAACCTGCTTCCGCGCGCCGCGATTCCCTATCTGGATGAGCCCTGGTATTGTTGAGCGGAGCCGGTACCGGCGCAGTTGGCGCTGGTGTAAATGCGGCCATGAAAATCCTTCTCGTCGCCTCGACCACTGGTTATCAGATCCGCTCCTTTGCCGATGCAGCGGAACGTGTGGGGGCCACCATCGTGTTGGCCACCGATCGCTGCCACGTCCTCGACAACCCATGGGGTGACGACGCAGTCGCCGTGCGATTCGAGGAGCCCGCTGCGAGCGCCACGGACGTCGCTGCGCGTGGGCCGTTCGATGGAATCCTCGCGGTTGGCGATCGGCCCGCGTTGGCCGCCGCCTTTCTTGCCCGGACGCTGGGGATGCGCTTCAGCCCGCCGGACGCGGTCCGCGCCGCCGGCAACAAATTACTCGCGAGGATTCGCTTCCAATTGGACGGACTGCTCACACCGCATCACGCGCTCGAGCAAGCGTTCCGATTTCCATGTGTGCTGAAGCCGCTCGATCAGTCCGCCAGTAAAGGAGTAATCCGCGTCGACGATCAGGCCGGGTTCGTCGCCGCGCATGCACGCATCAAGGCCCTCACCGCCAACGCAGCGGTGCTGGTCGAAGACTTCATTCCCGGCGACGAGTTCGCGCTCGAAGGCCTGGTAACCGGTGGCGTCCTGCAAGTGCTGGCCATTTTCGACAAGCCCGATCCGCTGGACGGGCCGTACTTCGAGGAATCGATTTACGTCACGCCCTCGCGCCAGCCCGATACCGTGCAGCGTGCGATTCGCGAAACCGCGCAGCGTGCCGTCACCGCCCTCGGGCTTACAAACGGTCCGGTGCACGCCGAGATGCGCGTCAACGATCGCGGCGTGTGGATGCTCGAGGTGGCCGCGCGCCCCATCGGCGGCTTGTGCTCGCGCGTGTTGCGCTTTGACGGCGGGACATCGCTCGAAGAGCTGCTGCTGCGCCATGCGGCAGGCGAAGACGTAACCGGCGTGCGATTGGATCCTGGAGCGCACGGCGTCATGATGCTTCCGGTCCCCGGTGCAGGCATGATTACGAGCGTCGACGGAATCGATCAGGCGCGCGGCGTGCCCGGAATCGAAGACGTTGTGATCACCGCGAAAGCCGGACAGCAAATGCTGCCCTGGCCGGAAGGATCCAGCTACCCCGGTTTCCTTTTCGCGCGTGCCGAAACGCCGCACGCGGCCGAGAACGCGCTTCGTGCCGCGCACGCCTGCCTGAAATTTCACATGGCCGCGGCGCTACCTGTCGTAAAATAAGAAACTTCCCATGAATGTTTCGATTATCGGAACCGGCTACGTCGGTCTGACTACCGGTGCGTGCCTGGCGTTTCTCGGTCACCAGGTGACCTGCGTCGATAACGACGCTGAAAAGGTCGCCGCCCTGGAACGCGGCGAAGCACCTTTCTACGAGCCCCATCTCACGGAGATCCTGGCAGAGGCGCGCCCCCATCTCAAGTTCACGACCGATTACGCCCAGGCGATTCCCGGCTCGCAAGTGGTCTTTATCGCCGTCGGGACTCCAACGGGCGAAGGCGGCAAGCCCGACCTTAAGTATCTGGAAGCGGCGGCGCGCAGCATCGGCGAAAATCTCTCGGGGCCTTTCACCGTGGTGGTCAACAAAAGCACCGTGCCTATCGGAAGCGGCAACTGGGTGGGAGCGCTGGTGCGCGATGCCTGGGAGCGCAAGAACGGAGCTCGCGTCCGCAACTTCGCCGTGGCTTCCAATCCCGAGTTTCTGCGCGAAGGCTCCGCCCTGCACGACAGTTTGTATCCCGACCGCGTCGTGGTCGGCGCCGACGAGCCGCAGACCGCCGAGGTTCTCTACACGCTGTACCGCCCGATTCTCGACCAGACTTTCTCCGAGCCGGCGTGGCTGCCGCGGCCCGAACGACTTGGCGCGATTCCGCTCATTTCCACCGATCTCGCGTCGGCCGAGCTCATCAAATATGCCGCCAACGCATTCCTCGCGCTGAAAATCAGCTACATCAACGAAATTGGCCGGCTGGCAGACAAAGTGGGCGCGGATATCGCGCAGGTGGCGCGTGGCATCGGTCTCGACGCGCGTATCGGCACGCGTTTTTTGCAGGCCGGCATTGGCTGGGGTGGATCGTGCTTCGGAAAGGATACAGCGGCACTGGTCGCGACCGCCGCGGAATACAACCTCTCCATGGAGATCGTGACGGCTGCACGCGCCGCCAACGCCCGACAGCGCGAGCGCGTTGTCGAAAAGCTGCTGGATGAGCTGAAGATTCTCAAAGGCCGCACCATCGGATTGCTCGGCCTGGCGTTCAAGCCCAACACCGACGATCTGCGCGAGGCACCCGCCCTGGACGTAGCGCGCATGCTGATCGCACGCGGCGCGCGCGTGAAGGGCCACGATCCAGTGGCCATGGATCGCTTCCGCCGCGAGTATCCGGCGCTGGATATTGCTTGTTGCGAATCGGCGGAAGACGTCGCGCGCGGGGCCGATGCACTAGTGCTGGTCACCGAATGGCCGCAGTATCGCGACCTGCCGTGGGAGCGGCTCGCGAAAGTGATGCAGACGCCGATCATGCTCGATGGCCGGCACGTGCTCGAACGCGCGCGCCTGGAACGGGCGGGCTTCCGCTACATCGCGCTGTCGTGAGTAACGCAGGCGATCTTGTCGCCTACCGCTGCGGCTTAAAGCTAATCTAGAAGCATGTGGGCAACCATCGCGAAAGAACAGATGAATCCGCTGCTGTCGCGGCAGGCGATGCACGGGGAGACAGTGACCGTCGCGCGCATTGAGGCGAAGCAGGGATGCCTCGTGCCGGAACACTCGCACCACAACGAGCAGGTGTCGATCATCGAGAAGGGCCGTGCGAAATTCGTCATCGGCGGCGTCGAACGCGTGTTCGGGCCTGGCGAAATGGCGCACATGCCGCCCAACGTTCCGCATTGGGTGGAATTCCTTGAAGACGCTGTGATCGTCGACGTATTTTCTCCCTGCCGCGAAGATTGGAAACGCGGCGACGACGCATACCTTAGAAAATGATTTACCTGCGACAGGTCCTGGAAGACGAGCCCATCCCAACCGAGGGGGCCAAGAAGGACCGGGCGCGTCTCGACCGTGCGGCGCTGGACTTGGCCACCATCGAAAATCCGGAGCTGGACGTGCAGGCGGTGCTCGACCGCCTTAACGAACTGGCCTCGCGCTTGGGGGACCGCCTTCGCAATTTCAACGACGGTCGCGATTTTGTGGAGAAGGCTCGCGGCTACCTTTTCGAGGAACTCGGCTTCCACGGGAATGAAGAGGATTACTTCGATCCGTTGAACAGTTGCCTCAACCAGGTGCTCGAACGGCGCACCGGAATTCCGATTACGCTTTCTGTGTTCTACATGGAAATTGCACGGCGGCTAGCCATGCCGGTATTCGGAATCGGGTTGCCACGGCACTTCGTGGTGCAGTTCGACGATGGTAATTACGCCACCTACGTCGATCCATTCAACGGCGGCCGCGTCATCAGTGCCGCCGAGTGCTTTGCGCTGGCGGGCGCCACGGTAGCGGATCCATCGCTGCTGCAGCGCGCGTCTAAAAAACAGATCGCGATGCGCATGCTCCAGAACCTGCATGGCGCGTATCTGCGCCGCCGCGATTTCGCGAAAGCGGTGGACACGTTGGACCTGCTGATTTTCGGCGCGCCCGATACCGCGGCGTGGTACAAGCGCCGTGGCGCTTTACTGATCGAGCTGAAGCGCTATCAGGCGGCGCGGCGCGACTTGGAAAAGTATCTGGCGCTCGAGCCCGACCCGGCCGACCGCGAGGAAATCCAACGTCACCTGGCGGCCATCCATCGCCGGATCGCCCGAGTGAACTGAGTTTCCTCCACGAAATTTAGAGCGGTTAAACCGCCGCGGCCGCTTCCAGCTTCAGTCCGAGTCGGTCCGCCACGCCCTGCCCGGACGCCGGGTCGGCCTTCAGGAAATGGTCGATCTGCCTGTGCTGAATCCGTTCTGGAACCGATCGCATGCTGGTTACGATGTTGTCGATCAGGCGCGCCTTCGCAGCCGCCGGCATCAGCCGGCACAAATTGCCGGGCTGCGTGTAATCGTCGTTCCCGTCGCGATGATTGTCCCAGCGTAAGGCACGACCGCCTGCTGCTCCTAAAAGAGGGCCATTGCTTCCGTGACGACGTGCTCACCGCCTGTACGCGAGCCAAGGTTTAATTCCATTCGACTTTTGAGCGATCAGTTCGCCAATATTTTTCCGCTGGTCGCTTCCGGATTTGGCGTCAGCATGGTGCCGTCGATGGCCGTTCCCCACGCCCGCGATTGCCGCACTCTGCCGCTGGCCCGCGCGTCTTTTCGACGCGTCGGTTACGCGCAAACCCGCCACCGATTCCACAGCAACCACGCAATACCTTCATCTCGTGGTTGCGCCGAATCGGGAACCCGACGGCCCCCAAGGGTGTCTAATATCCACATGCTGGCCGACCTGCGCTACGCCTTCCGCGGCCTCCTCCGCGCCCCCGGTTTCGCGATCGCCGCAGTGCTGACCCTCGCGCTCGGCATCGGCGCGACCACCGCGATCTTCAGCGTCGCCGACGCACTCTTCCTGCGCCCGCTCCCCTTTCCCGATGGCGACCGTTTGGTGATGGTTTGGGATCAGCTTCAGAAGCTAGGGTTCGATCGCTTTCCCCTGAGCTACGCGACGCTCGATGCGTATCGGCGCGAAGATCACGTCCTCGACTCAGTCGCCTCGTTCTCGCAGCAGAATCGCACGGTGACCGGCGCGGGCGATGCCGAACGCGTCTCCGCCATGTGGGTCACGCGCGGTCTGCTCGAGATGATCGGCGCCCGCCCCACCGCCGGCCGTATTTTCGCCGACGCCGAATACGAGCGCGGCCACGCCAGCGTCGCGATCCTCAGCCATCAATTCTTCTTACGGCGATTTGGTGGCGATCCATCCGTCATCGGCCGTACCGTTCGCATTGACGATGAAGCGCACATCGTTGTCGGCGTCATGGCGCGCGATACGCGCTTCAGCCTGCGGGCCGGTTCGGTCGACCTGTGGACGCCTCTTCCGCTGGTCAATGATCCCCGCTGGGGCGGCTTGACCACGCTCGCGCGACTGCGGCCGGGAGTTTCGATCGCCGCGGCACAATCCGCGCTCAGCGCCGTTGCCAAGCACCTTGACGACGCGCGGCATCCCTATCGTGGTCCCAACGGCGAGGACGCGGGTTACGGCGTCAAGGTGGTTCCATTGCGCGAGGAACTATTCGGCCAATTCCGTTTCGCGACATTGCTGTTGCTCGGCGCGGTCGCCGCCGTGCTCCTGATCGCATGCGTCAACGTTGCGAATCTCTTGATGGTCCGCGCCGTCGCGCGCGAAAAGGAGACTGCCGTCCGCCGAGCGCTCGGCGCATCCACCACGCGATTGGTCCGCCAGTGGATCACAGAAGCAGGCGCGCTGGCCGCGCTGGGCGGAATCGCCGGCGCGATTCTCGCGATGTGGGCCGTGCGACTGCTCGCCGTGCTGAGTCCCATCGCGCTTCCCTCCGTCGCGACCCTCGGCGTCGACGCTCGCGCGCTGCTCTTCACGTTGCTCGTGACCGCCTTGGTGTGTGTCGTGTTCGGACTCGCCCCTGCCGCCGCCGCGCGACCCGTTCATTTGCGAGGAGCACCTGTCCGACGCCGCTTCGCGCCCCTGCTCGTCGCCGCCGAAGTCGCCCTATCGATCCTCTTGCTGGTCGGCGCCGGCCTGCTCCTGAAAAGCTTCGCGCGATTGAGTGCCGTCGATGCCGGCTTCAATCCCGATCACCTGCTCACCATGCAAATCCAGCGCGCCCCTTCGCGCGGCACCGATGGCGCGCGTAACGCGGCATTCTTCGCCGAAGTCTCCGAGCGCCTGCAAGCCCTGCCCGGCGTGACTGCCGCTAGCTTCGTGAGTCGACTCCCGGTCGCCGGCGGAACGAACACCCGCGGTGGCGATCCTTTCTCGATCGAAGGCCGCCCGTATCGTGCCAGCGGTCCCGTCCCACAGGTCGCGCATTCGCAATCCGTGGGACTCGATTACTTCCGCACACTTCAGATTCCGATGCTCTCCGGGCGCGTCTTCACCGACGCCGACAAACTCGACGCCCCACGAGTCGCGATCATCAACGAAACTCTCGCCCGCGGATTTTTCCCGAAAGGCGATGCGATCGGCCACCGCATCGTTCTCGGCGCACCGGGCCCGCAAGTGCGTTGGGCGACCATCATCGGCATCGTCGCCGACGTAAAAACCGCCGCGCTCGACCAATCCGCGCTCCCGCAAATCTACCTGCCCCATGCGCAGAACCCCTCGCCCGCGATGGCGCTGGTGATTCGCTCAAGCGTCGCTCCCGAAACCATTGCCCGCCAGGCCGCCGCCGTCGTCCGCATGCTCGATCCAGATCAGCCCGTCTACGACGTCAAAACCATGGACCAGCGCGTCGCCGAGAGCATCGGTCAACCGAGATTCCAAGCCGTCCTCGTCGCGTTCTTCGCCGCAGCGGCGCTGTTTCTCTCCGCCATCGGAATCTTCGGCGTGGTCGCGCACTCGACCGCGCAGCGCACTCGCGAAATCGGCATCCGCATGGCACTCGGAGCCGACCAATCGCGCGTTCTCCGCGGCGTGCTCTCCGACGGATTGCGCCCGGTGATCGCCGGAGCCGTCATTGGTATCGCGGGCTCACTCGCGATCGCCCGCTGGCTCAGCACGGTGCTCTTCCGCACCAGCCCATACGATCCCGCGACGCTCACCATCGCCGCCGCGGTGCTAATCGCCGTTGCGATCGCGGCCTCCCTCGGACCCGCACGCCGAGCCACGCGCGTCGATCCCGCCTCCGCGCTTCGCGTCGAATAACGATGCCCGCCTGATATAGTGAGATCAGGTTTCGCGTGCATCCTCCCTCCGAAGTGACACCTGCCGCTTCCGAAGAAACCGCCCTGGTAGCCAAGGCGCAGGCCGGAGATGCGCAAGCCTTCACCGACCTGGTGAATCGCTACGAACGCAAGATCTACCGCATCGCCAAGCACATTACGCAGAACGACGAGGATGCCGAGGATGTGCTCCAAGAGACCTTCCTCAAGGCCTACGAACACCTCGGCGGCTTCCAGGGCAACTCAAAATTCTACACCTGGATCGTGCGCATCGCCGTCAACGAATCGCTAATGAAGCTCCGCAAGCGCAAGGGCGACCGGACCGTTCCGCTCGACGAACCCATGGATACAGGCGAAGAAATGGTGACAAGGGAGATCGCCGTGTGGGAGGATAATCCGGAGCAGCGCTACTCCCGCGAGGAAATTCAGGAGATTCTGGACCGCGCCGTGGAAAGTTTGAAGCCAGATTTTCGCACCGTTTTCACATTGCGTGACATCGAAGAATTGAGTACAGAGGAAACCGCGGAAGCGCTGGGAATCTCGGTACCGGCGGTGAAAAGCAGGCTTCTGCGTGCCCGTTTGGCGCTGCGAGAGAAGCTGACTCGTCAGTTCAAGCGGAAAGGGGAAGACGCATTTGCTTACCTGTAAACAGTTCCTGACGGAACTGAACGATTATCTCGATCCGAGTACCGATCCCGAGACCAAGCGCCACCTACAGGCCCACGTCACCGAGTGTCCCAACTGCTTCGTCATCGTCGACACCACCATGAAGACGCTGCAGATCTACAAAGGCTGCGAGCCGCAGTCCGTTCCTGAAGACGTAAAATCGCGGCTTTGGCGTGCACTTGAGCGTAAGATGGCAGCGAAGAAATCTCCCGCGCCCTGACCGCTTTTCATTCCCCCGCCGGACACGGCGCATGAAAAAACGGGCACCGCCCGCACTGCTCGCCCGGCTTCATCGCGAACCGCATTTCCTCCTGCGCCGCACGAAATTCCCTGACGACCTCTCGCACCTCTTCCAACTCTCCCAACCTTAACGGCACCGCCCGATTCGATCGCAAATAATAAAGCACCACCCGATCCGGCAACCGGCCTGCGTAGCGTTCCAGCGCCAGCGCGTAGATCCGCAATTGCAGCCCGTACGCTTCCGGCGATTCCTCGCGATCCGACTTATAGTCCACCAGTACCAGTTCGCCGCCTTCTTCGAACCACAGATCGATCACGCCGCTCAAAACCACGTCTTCGACATAAAACAAGAAGTCGTATTCGCGTTCTCTTCGCCCCGCCTTCGCCGCCCGCTGCCCCAGCTCGCTCGCATTGAATCCCGCAGCAAGCTCACGGGCTTCCAGATGACCGACCTCTTCGCCCGCCAGAATCCGGTGCACGGCGATTCCCGTGGCGATCGCGCCCGTTCCCGCCCGATCCGCCTCGCGCTCGACCCCCAACCTCCGCGACAAGTAGTAACGCTGCGGGCACGCGTGGAACAGCGCCACGTCCGTCACGGACGCGCTCGAATCGTACTGGCCCGCGACCACCGGGCGATCCAGGATCGTTTCTGCCGCGCCCGCGACCGCTGCAGCGGCCCTCGGCGGTGCGTCCACCACTTGCTCGACATATGTCGCCGCGGCGATCCGTTCTGCAAGTTTCTGCCAAGCCGACGACCCCTTCTCGCGCTCGGCGTACGTCAGGAACAACCGATCTTCGGCGCGCGTCATTGCGACGTATAACAGGCGATCTTCTTCCTCCGCTTCGCGACGCTTGACCTCCTCGACCAGTTTGTAGTGCGGCGTATCCGACGCACCGTCGCCCGTCACCGGATGTCGCCACTTCACCCCGATCCCAACCAGCGGCGAGAACGCGATCACCGGCTTTCGCGTGTCTGGCCGGCGATGCAGCGCACTCACGAACACGACCGGAAACTCGAGGCCCTTCGCCGCATGGATCGACATCATCCGAACTACATTGCCCGCGTCCGGCGGCGGCGCTTCTGCTTCGGATTGCGCGGATCGGAGCGTCTCCAAATCCTCCAGCATCTCCGCCAGCGCACGAGGCCGCGACCGATGCTCGCGCCGCAACCAGCCGAAAAGTTTTTCGAGATTCGCGCGAGCGCGCTCCTTCAACCCCTCGGCGTAATTCGATTCGTCGACGATCCGCGCCAGTAACTGGTCCGGCGAAACCGAATCTGAGCTTCGCCGCAGTTCGCCGAATCGCCGTTCAAAAACGTCGCGGCATCCGTTCATTCCGAGGCGAAAAATTTCTTCGTCGCCCAGGCCAACGAGCGGGGAGCGCAGCACGCCCGCCAGTGCGACTTCGTCCAGCGGATTCACCAGCGCAGCCACCAGCGCCGTCATGTCGCGAATCTCGCGGGCTTCGAGAAACGTGCGCCCGCCGCTCACCAGGAACGGAATCCGCAGGCGATCGAAGGCGCGATGGAACGGATCGAACGCGTTGAGCGCCCGCACGAGTACCGCGATGTCGCTGAACTTGCGCTGCTTCGAATCGGTCATCTCGCGGATGCGCGCCGCCACCAGCGACGCTTCCACTTCCACCGCGTTCTCTCCGCGCGCGACCAGTCTTTCGACCACCGGTCCGCGCGGCACATCGAAACCTTTCGCGGCGATCAGCGGCCGCGGCTCGATTCCCGCGGCTCCTTGCAGCACGGTTGCGACCGCGTCCAGAATTTCCTGCCGGCTGCGATGGTTTTCGCGCAGATCGTCTACGCTCCCGGCCGCCGCCAGGATTCCCGTTCGATACTCCTCGAATACCGCGGGCTCCGCGTAGCGGAATCCGTAGATGGATTGATTCAGGTCGCCGACGGCGAAAAATCTGCGACGGATCAGATCCACCAGCCGCCATTGCAGTCGATTGGTGTCCTGCATCTCATCCATCAAGACGTGATCGAACCGTGCCGAGGTCTCGCGCCGGAGCGATTCATGCGTCTCTAGCAGCCGGATGCATTCTTCTTCGAGGTCGCCGAAGTCGAGCATCGAATCCCGGCGTTTCTTCTCGCGATACAACGCCGCCGTGCGATCGAGCGCGGTCAAAATCAATCCCGAAAGATCGGCGTAGTATTCGCCGAGCCATTCCCGATCGAGCACCGGCAAGACTTCGTTCTTCAATTCCTCCGCGGCTTTCTTCGACGCGCCCTCTTTCAGCCGGTTGAGATGCACGTCGATTTTCCGCGCCGCGAAATGCTCGATGCTCAGCGATTCCGCGGGCAGCGCCGCAAACCTCACCGCCCACTCGCGAAGCTTCGCGCCATGCGTCCCCGTCGGATTGATCGCCGCGATTCGCGCCAGCTCTCTCGCACTCGCGAACAGACTTGCATCGCGCACCGGCGTCGCGATCTCGCGCACTCCCGATACCCGCATCGCCTCCAGCACGTCGATCAGCGCCTGCGCCAGATCCGGATGGCTGCCGTCATCGTAGGTCGAAAGATCGATCGCCCCCAGCAGCCGACGCATCTCCTCCGGCCGCTCTTCGAACAATCCGTCCAGCGCCTCTTCGGCCGATTCGCGCAGCAGCCGTCCGGCGGGCGCAGGCTCGATCACCGCGTAGTCCGGTGCGACTCCCGCGGCGATCGCGTGCTCACGCAACAAACGCGCGCAGAAGCCGTCGATGGTGGAAACCCACGCGCGCTCGATCGATTCGCGGAGGTCTGGCCGCGCGGCAAAGCGGTCGATCAACCTCTGCTTGATCTCCGTCGCCGCCTTCTCGGTAAACGTGATCGCCAGGATCCGCGATGCGTCCACGTTCTGCTGCTCCACCAGCCACGCGAATCGTTCCGTCAGGACGCGCGTTTTGCCCGCGCCCGGCCCCGCCACCACGCACACGTCCTGCCCGCTGCGCTCGACCGCGTCGCGTTGCTCCCGGCTCAGTTCCATCTATTCCTGTGCGCCGCCCGCACGCAGCACCGCGGCCGTTTCTTCTACGCGGCAAATGTCGCGAAAGTCGCACCACTTGCACTTCTTCACGTCGCGGGGCCGCGGTTCGATGTGACCCGACGAAATCTGATACAGCGCATCCATCGCGGCTCGCTCCGCGTCCGCCATCAATTCACGCAGCATGTCCGGCGTGCATCTGGTCCCGACCTTTTCCAATCCGGCGATTTCCGCATGCCAGCCGCCCCACGTCACGGGATCGCGGACGCCGCAGAACAGCATACCCGCGGGTTCGAGCGATAGCGCGCGCTCCGCCGCCAGCAGATAAATTCCGGCCTGTACCAGGTCGCCCGCCTCACTGCCTTGCACATGCTGGCGAATTCTTTGCGCCTGGCTGTACTTGTAGTCGATCACCAATGCCCGTTTGCCGGGCCCGATTTCGAGGCGATCGATTCGTCCGGTAATCGAAAGCTGCGGATTCAGCGCGAAGCGAAACTTCTCCTCCACGCGCACCGGCCAGCCCAAATGCACCGTCCGATCCTTCAGAAACGCTTCGAAGTTGCGCAACAGTTCCAATCGCACCGCCTCCGCGCGATAACTCCACGGCACGCGAGCCTTGCGGCATTCGTCGTCGAAGACTTGATTGAGCACCTCGACACCCAGCAGCGACGCGCACGACGGATCCGCCAGCACGCTATGCATAATGTTTCCCTGCAGCCGCACGTCCAAGCGATCTCGCGGCGCTGGGGGCCGTAATCGCAGACGTAAAGTCTTGCGTCCAAAAAACTGAAACGGGCATTGCAGAAAACTGTCGAGCGACGATGGGGAAAGCACGGTGTGCCGGGCGGCCATGTCCGCGCGTAACGCATCGTCTTGAATCACCGGACGCGGCGTCACGGGCGACGGGTGCGACGGGCGCGGCCGCACGCGCGTCTCACACAGCGGGATCTGTTCCGTTCCGAGGAAAAAAGATCGCAGCGTCTCCTCGCCCTTGTCGTTGTAGCGTGCGTAGCTGAGCACGGTTTCTTCCGTGGCCCGTGTCATCGCCAGCTCGAACAGCAGTTTCTCTTCGACCTGCCGGTCTTCCGACGTGCGCATGCCCGCGTTGCGGCGAGCCGCGTCGCTCAGCAGCGGATCCTCGCGATGATACTGCGGGAAGTGACGCTCCACCATTCCGCAAACGAAGACCACCGGGAGTTCCCACTGCCGCGCTTCATACGCGTCCATGACGTGGACCACGTCGCGACGCCGATCGGTGACTCGCAATTCGTCGAGCGCAAGGCCGAGTTCGGTCTGCCGCCAGAACCGGTCGAGCGGAAGTCGCTCGATTCCGCTCAGCGACACCGCCGCGACGTCCAGCGCTTCGCGCCAGGCTTTCCCGACCTCTGGCGCGATCGCAACGCCGAGCGTTTTCGGCAGCTCTCCCAACCGCTCGGACCATTCAACAGGCGTCGCGAGCGACTTGCGCCATTCACTCAGCGCCGCCATGCGTTCGAGAATCGGCGGCGGATTTTCGAAACTGTGCAACGGCAGTCCGGCTCCGGGGAGCTGCTCGCGAAGTGCAAAATCGAATGCGTCGCCGTCCGCCGTCGCACCCACGCCGCACAGCGGCATGCGGATCAGCGCGAGCAATTCCGCGTGATCCCATCCGCCCAACAGCGCGCGTATGACGCCCGCGAGGAATCGAATCGCCGCGTGCGATTCCACGGGATCGGAGAAGTACGCGCGCGAGGGAATACCAAATCGCGCGAAGGTCGCTTCGAGCGCCGATTGATACGGATCGCGCGTGCGCAAAATGACGCCGATCTCGCGGAAGCGCCGGCCGCGAGCCCCGTGCTCCAGAATCCGCCGGGCGATTTCCTCCGTTTCGCGATCCAGCGTCGGCGAGCAAAATGCATCCCGCCGCGGAGCGCGTCGCACCGTGTCGAACCGTTGCTCTTCGAAACCGATTGAGAGCAGCCGCGCGTGGCCCGTCTCCGCACCCGACCAATCCGGTAGAGTCGCCGTCACCGAAACACGCGACGCAATCGCGTTGATCAACTCCAATTCAGCCGGCGAGAACGTGAAGAATCCGTCCAAGACCACGTGACCG
>DASYPO010000343.1:0-3295 GCA_036006545.1 Bryobacteraceae bacterium | reverse complement strand
AAAGAAGTAGTCATCGACTCGTAGTTCGAGTTCTCGCGGCCCCGAGCAATCGGGGCCGTTTCTATTTTCAGCGCACAGTTCAGTGCACCGAACCCGCGCCCGCCTATCTGAGAACGTTCTCCACACGCGCCCGCAAATCTTCATACGACATCTGACCGGGATGGTACATGCGCACGATACCCGCGCGATCCACCAGCACCAGCGTGGGCGTAGTGCTCGCGCCATAGTTGCGGAAGTTCTCTTCGTTCACGGGCGCGGGCACCTCAATGACTTCCGCGTAAGAGCGCTTGCGCACTTCCTCGATGTAGGCGAGTTCGACTTCGGGCGTGGCGTTTTCGCCGCGCGCGACGTATCCATACTTCTGAGTGGGCGCGACGAAGGCCAGCCCCTTCGGTCCGAACTCCTTCTTCAGGCGCGCGAGGACGGGCGACTGGTTCTTACAATCGCCACACCAGTGCGCCCAGAAGAACAACAACGCCGGCTGGCCCTTGGGCAGCTTGACTTTCAAGAGCGTGGGCGCGGGCTTGCCTTCGAGCGATAGCAGCCAGATGTTCTTCTGGATGCGCGTGCGGATCGAGGTAGCGTAGTAGGTGTTGAGCTGCGTGTTGAGGTAGTCGACCGCGGCGCTTCGTTCGCCGCGGGCCGCAAGGACGTGGCCTTGAACCTCGATGGCGGCCCCGAGCGCGATGGGAAGATTCTTCTCCTGATCGAGTGGCCGCTTCTTGAGCTCAGCTACGGAAAGCTGGTAGGTCTCCTCGGCATACTTTTCGGCTTGCGCGTAGTCTTTCCGCGCGAGCGCGCCGCGGGCCATCCAGCTCAGCGCTTCGAGCAGCTCGGGGTTGACACCGCTCGACGCGCGATAGACACGGATGTGTTCGGCGGCGGCCGGGAAATCGCCACGGCCAATCGCGCCGCGCACGTCAGAGATAATGCTGGCCGAGGCGGCGATCGAAAGAAGCAGGAGAGCGATTATGAGTCTCATCACATCGAAGATAACAAGAAGCCGCCATCCACGATGAAGGTCTGGCCCGTAATGTAGCCGCCGCGGCCGGAGGCGAGCAGCAGGGCGACTTCAGCGATCTCGATGGGCCTGCCCAAGTGCTGGATGGGCTGGCGTGCCTGGTGACGCGCGAGGCGATCGTCATCTTTCCAGTAATATTCGCTCATCGAGGTTTCGATCAGACCCGGAGCGATGCCGTTGACGCGCACCCCCTTCGGCCCGAGTTCGAGCGCATACGACTGGGTCATCATGATCAGCGCCGCCTTAGTCATGCTGTAAAGCAGGCTGTGGAACTGCGGACGAACGCCGGCGATGGATGCGATGTTGACGATGGTTCCGTGGCCGCGATCGCACATTCCGGGCGCGATCAGCTTCATCAGCCGGAAGGTACTCTTCAAGTTGATCTCGACCATCTTGTCGAACTGGCCTTCGTCCATATCGAGCGCGGGACCCTGCGCGATGTTGGTGGCGGCGTTGTTCACCAGGATGTCGATCTTGCCGAACTGATGCATGGTGTCGGCGACCATCTTTTCGAGGTCGGCCAAGCGGCCAACGTGACAAGCCACCGGCTTCACGCGAGCACCAAGCTGGCTGGCGACTTCGTCGAGCGTATCTTGCTTGCGTCCGCAGATGACCACCTGCGCGCCTTCGCGCACGAAGACTTCCGCAATGGATCGTCCGATGCCGCGGCTGGCGCCGGTGACGATTGCGATCTTGTCTTTGAGGATCGGTTCGGGTGTGTTCATGATTTTGGAAGATGCCGATTCCCCGCGCGGATGGCGGCCCATATGCCTTCGATTGGGAACCGCAGGAAGTCACGATCGACATGTTCGGCAAAAGTACGGATGGCGTCGTGATCCGTGGGGCCGAACGGAATCGCATTGATCACAACTTCAGCGCCGCTTGAGAGCCTGAGGCGTCCGATCAACAGCGCTGCGGGAAAAAGTCCGCTGGCGGGTGCAGCGGCGGGTGCGATACGCAGCAGCAAAGGTTGCTTAGGCTCGGTGTTGCCGGCGTCAACAGCGATGTACCAGGTCGCGGCATGAATAGGATCACGCTGCAGCGATCCGGGATAGGGATTGAGTGTCTCAAGCCCGAGGGCGGGAATGCGAGTCGCGAAACGACGGCGGGAATCCCCGGTAAGCGGGTGCGGATCGACCTGCAGATAAATCAAGTCCGCGAGTGCCGCAGCCTCACTGGCCTTTAGCGGCAACTGCAGCGGAATGGGGGTCATGACACCTCACAGCGCAAGCGATTTGAGATAGGTCTTGAACTCTTCGCCCAGGTCGCGGCGCTTGAGCGCGAACTCCACCGTGGCCTTGAGGAACCCGAGTTTGTCGCCGGCATCGTGACGCGTGCCCTCGAAGCGATAGCCATACAACGGGCGATTGCGCAGCATATGCTTCAAGCCGTCCGTGAGCTGGATTTCGCCGCCGCTTCCGGGCTGGACGTTCTCGATGGAATGGAAAATCTCGGGCGTGAGCACGTAGCGGCCGATGATGGCGAGGTTGGAAGGCGCGTCGCTCACTTTCGGTTTCTCGACCAGGTTGCGGATCCGATACAGGCGGTCGCGGCCGCCGTTGTGGGCGATGGGCTCGGCATCCACGACGCCGTAAGCGGAGATGCTTTCCTTGGGAACTTCCATCAGCGCGAGCACCGGGGCGCCGTAGAATTCGTAAACGTCGATCAACTGCCGCAGGCACGGAACCTCGGCGTCAATCACATCGTCCGAAAGAATCACGGCGAAGGGTTCGCCCGCTACTAATTCGCGCGCGCGCAAAACCGCGTGACCCAGTCCCAGCGCTTCCTTCTGCCGGATGTAGGCGACGTTGATCATGTCGGAGACGGCGCGCACGGTAGCGAGCAGGTCTTTCTTATTGCGGGTCTCAAGTAGGTGCTCCAGCTCGAAACTGACATCGAAATGATCTTCGATGGCGGATTTGCCGCGCCCCGTCACGATGATGATGTTTGGCACGCCGGAGTGGATCGCTTCTTCGACGCCGTACTGGATCAGCGGCTTGTCGACCAGCGACAACATTTCTTTGGGCTGAGCTTTGGTGGCGGGAAGAAAGCGCGTACCGAGCCCGGCGGCGGGGAAAACCGCCTTACGGATTTTGGCAAACATGCTTTCTATAATTCTAACGGGTTGGCACCGGTGGACCTTGCGGCGGGTGGTTCGATGCGTCGGGATCGCAGGTCGAAGCGCGTGCCGGGGTCGAGAAAATAGTAGCGTTTACCGTTCGACGCGGGAACGTAGTTGCGATCGTAGATAGCGACCTTGCTGTCCCCGATTAC
>DASYPO010000342.1:0-9537 GCA_036006545.1 Bryobacteraceae bacterium | reverse complement strand
GCGGAAGACGGTGAAATCGAGTTCGTCAGCAAAGTCGGGAATTCTTCCATCAAGTGCAAGTTCGACCTCAAAAAGATGGTGGTCAACGGCAAGCTCGACATGTAGTGCGCGCAGCGCTCAATCGTTCTTTCTACGCCCGGCCGACCGTTGAAGTCGCGCGCGATTTGCTGGGCAAGATTCTGATCCACGGAGAAAAATCGGGCCGCATTGTCGAAACCGAAGCCTATCTGGGCACGGACGATGATGCGGCCCATTCCGCGCCGGGACCCACTCCGCGCAATCGCGTGATCTTCGGGCCACCCGGCCACGTGTACGTTTACTTGATCTATGGAATGCATGTGTGTCTGAATTTAGTTGCGGAACCCGAAGGAGTCGCAGGCTGCGTCCTGATCCGAGCCCTCGAACCACTTGCGGCGCGGGCTTCAGCCCGCAGCCTTGGCTTCAGCCAAGGAACTGAAATCAGGAACTTAACAAATGGCCCCGGTAAACTCACTCGCGCGCTCGGGATCACGCTGCGTCATTATGGGGCCGACGCGACCAAAGGACCAATTACCGTTCACCCGGATCCGTCTGGCGAACAAATCGAAATCGGCGTATCGCCGCGCATTGGAATCACTAAGTCGGCGCACCTGCCGCTGCGCTTTTTTGTAAAACGAAGCCAATTCTTGAGCCGGAAATAAGAGGGAATGCTGAAGGCAACTATCTTTCGCGAGTATGACATACGGGGCGTCGCTGAAAAGGAGCTGGTCAGCTCCGATGTGGCCGATCTAGGTCGCGCCCTGGGAACCTACCTGCGCCGCGCCGCCGGGCAAAAAGTAAATCTCGGCCGCGACTGCCGACTGAGCTCCCCGCGCCTCCACGATGCGTTACTCGAAGGGCTTATTTCCGCAGGATGCGAAGTCATCGATGTAGGTGTTTGTCCTACACCAATCCTCTACTTTTCGGCAGTCCACACCAAAGCCGACGGTGCCGTGATGATCACCGGAAGCCACAATCCCGCCGAGTTCAATGGCTTCAAGACGGTGTGCGGATCGGGCACATTGCATGGCGACGCGATTCAACAGGTTCGCCGCCTCATCGAAACCCGCGATTTTGAGACTGGCGCGGGCTCCCATCGCGAGCTCAACGTTACAGCGGAGTACCTCGATACCGTCGTGCCGCAATTCAACTTCGCGCGTCGCGTCAAGGTCGTGCTGGACGCGGGCAACGGCACCGCCGGCCCAGTCGCGCACCGGCTCTTCGAACGGCTCAATTGCGAGGTCACCGAGCTGTACTTCGAAATGGACGGCCGCTTTCCGAATCATCACCCCGATCCGACCGTGCCCGCGAATTTGAAGAAGCTCAGCGACACGGTTCGCGCGAACGGTGCGGATCTGGGGATCGCGTTCGACGGCGACTCCGATCGCATTGGCGCGGTCGACGAAAATGGCGACGTGATTTACGGCGACATGCTGATGCTGATCTATGGCCGCGAAATTCTCACGCGCAAGCCGGGCGCGACCTTCATCGGTGAGGTGAAGTGCTCGCAGATCATGTACGACGAACTGAAGCGCTTGGGCGGCAATCCGATCATGTACAAGACCGGCCACTCGCTGATCAAGGCCAAGATGAAAGAGGAGCATGCGGAGCTTGCCGGCGAGATGTCGGGGCACATGTTCTTCGCCGACCGCTATTTCGGTTACGACGATGCGCTTTACGCGGCGTGCCGGCTGGTGGAAATTGTCGCGACGAGCGGCAAGCCGCTCTCCGCGCAGCTCGAGGGATTGCCGAAGACCGTATCGACTCCGGAAATTCGCGTCGATTGTCCCGACGAAACCAAGTTTCAGGTGGTGGAGCATGCGGCCGAGGTGCTTCGCAAGCGTTACCAGGTGATCGAAGTGGATGGCGTGCGCGTCTTGTTCGAAGGCGGCGGCTGGGGATTGGTGCGCGCGTCCAACACACAGCCGGTGCTGGTTCTGCGCTTCGAGGCTCCCAACGATGCACTGCTCGCCAAGTACCAGCGGGAAGTGGAAGAAGTTCTCGAAGCGGCGAAGCGCGCGTGACGTGGAGTCCGAAGGCCGTCCTCCGAACCGGCCCTCGGTACATGCAGGGCTGCCTGCTCTTAAGAGAATGCCACAACTGGCGCCTCGTGGAAAGCCCCACTCACCGTATTTTGGGCTGGATTTGTACTATGCCGGCCTATCTCGGTTGAGCGTCCACCAAGCCGCGAAACCCATGATAGGAAAGGCGGTTGCCAGCGCAAATGCCGCCTGGTGCATATGTAAGTCGAACAACCTACCTACGCCCGGCATCACCAGCGCGACCACTGCCGACCAGCTTCCCGCGCCCAGCCCCGCGATCAATCCGCTGTGACCAGTCGAGTAGTAACTGGTGACGTAAGCTACCGCGCCGATGATAAATCCCGAGGTGATGAACATCGCGAAGAACAGCATCCCGAGCGTCATCTCGAACGATCCGGCGCGCGGCACCAGCGCCAGCGGCAGGCTCGCGATCATCAGGAACAGGAACTGACGTCGCATGGCCGGGATCGATGCACCCGCGGAGCAGAAGCGATCGGTCACCCAGCCCCAGAAGAAGTATCCGATCTCCCAGCCCAGCGGCGGAATCCACAGCACGGCTCCCAGCTCGTCCTGCGATTTGCCGAACACTTGCCGCAGATAGATCGACGACTGGTATAGCACGTATGCAGATGGGAACGCGCCGAGCGCATACGCCGAGAGGAACGCCCACAATCGTCGATCACGCCACTGCGGCGCCGGTGCGATCGTCGCTTCGGGAGGCACGTGCCTTGCCAAGTCGCTTCGCCGCGAGAGAAACGCCCACATCGCGAGCCACGAGAGTCCTACCGCACCGGTGAACAGAAATGCACCTCGCCAGCCCCACCACCGATTCACCGGCGTAATGATCAGCGGCGTGATTAGCGCGCCCAGCGATCCTCCGCTGTAGGCGATCGCGATTCCACGCGCCCGCTGTCCCGGCGCGAGCGTCTGCACCACCGTGCGGAGCCCGCCGGGGAAAGTCGCCCCTTCGCCGAATCCGAGCACCGCGCGAAAGATCGAGAGCGTCCGCAAGCCATAGACGAACGAATGCGCGGCCGATGCGAGGGTCCACAGCGCAACCGCCGCCGCCATCCCGCGGCGCAGGCCGATGCGGTCGAGGATACGTCCCCAAATCGGATTGCCGATTGTATAAGCGATCGAGAATGCCGAGATCGCCAGGTTGAGCTGGAAGTTGTTGAGGTGCGTCGCGTCGAGAATGGTCGGAGCCAGCAGCGCCAGCGTGTTGCGGTCAATGTAGCTGATCATCGAGACCAGCATCATGGCGATTGCGGGGAGCCAGCGCACGGAACGTCAACTATAGCAATCGGGCCCGCTGTTCGTCCGGTTATTTTCGCCGTTCGCCGGTTCGTGGAAGCTTACGGGTCCGGCGTAACTTATGGTGGAGATCAAGGTATTCGAGTGTGAAGGTTATGAAAGTGAGACGCACCAAAATCTGGAAACTGGCGCTGGCGGGCGGGATAGCGTTTCTTGCGGGATTCGCTACCACGATTCACAGCTCGACGTCGCCAGTTCCCGCGGGGCCGGAATCTAAATCGCGGCCGGCGATCGAGATCGCCACTTCACAGGATCTATCGCGCGCACGATGAACAGGTAGGATGCGGCGCCGATGAAGAGAATCACCGTCACCACCACGAACGCCAGGTAGAACTTCCCGGTGGATTTGACGATTGAGCCGGTAACGATCGGCGCGACGATTCCTGCAAGGTTGCCAATGCCGTTCTGGATTCCAGTCCAACGTCCGGCGGCGAGCGGCCCCGCAAGTCGCTGCGTGATCAGCCAGATATGCGAGCTGCATGCACCGAAGCAGATGCACGCGGCGATCAGAAAGCCGAGTGCCAGCTCCCGCGACTGCACCAGCCCCGAAGGCAGCAGCAGCATGGAGAACGTCAGCCCGCCGACCATGAAGATCTTGCGCACGCGCGACGGCAAGTGTCCTCGCGAAATCAACCAATCCGACCAGCGCCCGCACGCGAGCGACGAAAGGCCCACGGCGAAAAACGGCAGCGATTGCACGATGGCGAGCTGTTCCTTTTGATAGCCGCGCGCTTTTTCCATGTACCACGGCAGCCAAGTCAGCATGAAATACCACACGTAGTTCAGGCAGAACAGACCAAGGAAGGTTCCCCACGCAGAGCGCTCGCGAAGAATATCCATCCAGCCGGGTCCGATCTCGGGTGTGATGTTGGCGGCTTTATCAGCCGCCGCTTTCCGCCCGGCGCGGCGCATCACCATACCCCACGGAATCAGCCACAGCATACTGACAGCGCCGATGACGATGAACAGCGTTCGCCAGTTGTAATGCGTGAGTACCGTCCCGCCAATCAGCAACCCAAGCGCGGGCCCGCCCTTGCAGCCCAGATCGATCAGCGCATTCGCGATGCCGCGCTGGCTTTCCGGAAATTCCTTGGAGATGAGCTTCGAATAGGACGGATAGGCCACCGATTCTCCGGCGCCGAGAATTAACCGAAAAGCGAAGAGCGACGCGAACCCGGTCGCGACTCCGGTGAAACCGGTGGCGGCGGACCATAGAAAATACCCGGCGGCGAAAACCCAGTAGACGGAATAGCGGTCGATCAGCCATCCGGCGACGATCTGAAACGTGGCGTACGTCCAAAAGAAAGACGAATGAAGCAAGCCCACGCTGTCTTCCCTTATATTGAACTCGGCTGCGATACGCGTGGCGGCGACGGAGAGATTGCCGCGGTCGATGTAATTGATCGCAACCGACGACATGAGCAGCGCCAGCAGAAACCAGCGTTCGCGCGCCTGGCGGGCGTCGTCGACGGCGACTGGAGTCGGGATGCGTACGGGCGTCGTCGCGTGGCTCACTAGTTCAACTTCTTATTTAGAATCGCGGCCAGTCGATAGCCGGCCAGCGCGATGCGCTCGTGCGCCACTCGCTGGGCGTTTTCGAGATACCCCGGGGGCAGCGTGTTGGGTTTTTCTTTGGTGCCGTTGTCGACACCAAAAGTGTAAACCTCGCGCACCGAGAACAGCAGCCCTTCGTCGATCCATGTCTTGGGATCCTTATCGAGTCGCTTTGGCGCTGGATGCTTGGCGACGATCTCGGCTGCTGTCTTAGTGATGAACTCGTCGGTGGTATCGCGGCCCGCTGCGCCGTCCCAGATCGAATGCAGATTGGTTTGAGGCGCGATGAACACGAGGTTTCCCCCGGCGTCGCCCTTCCCTCCGGCCGATTTGACGAAGCGGCCGACGCAATGCAGCGGCTGGTGTAGATCGCCTTCGATGTGGATCAGCCAGGGTAGATCGTAAGACGGATTCACGGCGCCTTTCGGAGTCTTGCGGATTTCTTTGATGATGCGCGGCAGCTCACTGAGCGCATGCGGCGGCTGATGGATCTCGGTAGGCGCTCCGTCGGGCGCGTACGGCGTGTCGAAGTAGTGCCAATTGGTGTGGCGCTTCATGTCCGGAAAGCCCGGCAGTTGCGGGGTGGGCTGCGCGTCAGCCTTGGTGTCGTCCCAGAAGCGTGTATCGCCTTTGATCACGTCGGGCCAGACGGAAGCATTGATGAATGCGGCACGAGCGCGGCCTGCCGAATCCGACGGCGCGTTTTCGCCGAGCAGCGTATTGTAGTCCGGGTGCTTGCGAAGCAGATCGTCGACGCGAGCACGGGCTTGTGGAGTCAGTCGCGCGTAGGCGATCGCCGCGACCAGGCGATGACCCGTCGCGTTCCAGCCGTATGCTGGCGCCGCGAGGAACATGGTAGCGGTCCAGGCGGCGACGAGTCCGGTGAAGCGCATGATGATTGACGAGGATATCACGCACCGTGGCGGACAGCGGACATCCGAACTTGGACCCGCAAGCGGGGGGCAGCGGACAGCTTAGCGAGGGAGGAGCGCCACCCGAGGGATTCCAACTCCTCGCGCGGTGTCGATCACCGCGGCGACCTCCTTGAACTCGATGCTGGGCGCAGCGGCGACGAAAAGCACACCGTTGGTTCGCACCGCGAAGACCGCACGCAGGCGATTTTCCAAATCTTCCCAAGCGACGGGCTGGGTGTTGATCTGGAGAGAGAGATCGGCGCCCACGGAAACGATCACGTCGCGATCCGAGCCGTCGCTCGGACCTGGCGCGGGTTGTGGGTTCTTGGCGGGGAGGCCGGTTGAGAGCTGCGGCTGGATCACCATGAATATGATCAGCAGCACCAGCAATACGTCGATCAAAGGCGTCACGTTGATCTCGGCCTTTTTCCCGATTCCCATCGCCATGCCCGATTGGACACCGGCGCGAGGGTCGAAGTTCCTCGCAGGTTATTCAGTTCCAGCCTTCATCAACTGCGCGGCATGGCGTAGCGCCTCGGGAGTCACGCGCTCGCCCGAGAGCATGCGACCGATCTCGCGCGTCCGCTGCTCGGGCGACAATTCTTCGACTGCAGCCAGCGTTCGCCCGCGAGCGGTCTGCTTTTCGACGTAGTAATGATGGTCGGCAAAGCCCGCGATCTGGGCCAAGTGCGTCACGCACAGCACTTGGTTGGATCGACCCAGCTTCTTCAGCCGACGCCCGACCGCTTCCGCCGCGCTGCCGCCGACGCCCGCGTCGATCTCGTCAAACACCAATGTTGAAGGCGCACCTCGCGTTGCGCCCGCCTTCGCGGGTGCCATTGCGGCCGTCATCAACGCCAGGGCGACTCGGGACAATTCCCCGCCCGAGGCGATCTTGTCGAGCGGCTTCGGCTCCTCACCGGGATTCGGCGAGATGAGAAACTCGACCGCGTCTGAACCGTGCTCGGACCACGCGGCAGCAACCACCCGAATCTCGACACGCGTTTTCGGCATGGCGAGCGCTGCCAGCTCGGTTTCGACGCGACGAGCCAGGTCGCGCGCTGCTTCCGTGCGGCGGGCGGTGAGTTTCGCGGCCGTCAATTCGTATTCCGACGCCAGTTCGGCGATGGCTTTCCCCAGCGCCTCGCGTCGTTCACTCGAAGACTCAACGGCCGCCAACTGCCGCCGGACATCTTCGAGAAACGTGAGTACCTCCGCGATCGTCGCTCCGTATTTACGCTTCAACTTTTCGAGCGCGGCCAATCGCGATTCCACTTGCTCCAGTCGCGCGGGGTCGGCTTCGAGTGCGCCCAGGTAGTGCCGCAGAGCGTGCGACGCCTCATCCGCCGCGATCGCCGCCGGCTTGAGCGTCTCATGAATCCCGGCGAGCGTGGCATCGATGCGCGCGACGTCTTCCAACTTGCGCGCGATACTCTTTAGCCTCGTCGAAACACTGTCGGGCGCGTCATACAGTGCCTGATAAGCTGCGCTCGCAGCTTCTTCCAGGCGGACAACGTTGCGCAAGACGCGGCGCTCGTTTTCCAGCTTCTCGTCTTCGCCCTCCTGCGGCGCCACAGCGTCAATTTCCTTGGACTGAAACGACCACAGATCGGCCAGCCGGAGTTTTTCCTGCGCGGTGCGGTCGAGTTCTTCGAGCTCGGCGGAGGTGTCGCGCCAGCGACGGAATACATCCGAAGTGCAGTCAAGAAGCTCGGCGACGCGGGCGAAGTCGTCCAGGAAATCGCACTGAACAGAGGAGGTGAAAAGGCGCTGCTGATCGTGCTGCCCGTGGATGTCGCCGAGGTGCGGCGCGAGATCGCGGAGCAGGGCCGCCGTGGCGGGTCGATTCGCAACGAAGGCTCGCGATTTTCCGTTGGCGAGGATTTCGCGCTCGATCAGCAGCTCGCCGTCTTCGGTTTCAAGACCCGCCGATTCGAGCAATCGCGCGAGCGCGGGGCTCGCGACCTCGAAGATCCCCGCGATGCGCGCCCGCTGTGCGCCGGTGCGGACCATTTCGGAGGACGCGCGCCCGCCCAGCAGCAGGCCCAGTGCGTCGACCACGATGGATTTGCCGCTGCCTGTCTCACCCGTCAACAGGTTCAGACCGGGGTGAAACCGGACGCGGACCTTTTCTATGACGGCGTAGTTTTCGACGACCAGCTCGACCAGCACTCGGAATGATTATAGAGGTTGGAGGAACCGCTGCCTGTGGTCGCGGCTCTGAAAAGCCGATTCCGAGCCGTGACCAAAGCGCTAATGCCCGCCTCGTTTTTTCAGGTGAAACGTTTGAAACAATTCTTTTCTCTTCTGTTTTACGTATCCGTTGATTAGAATGGTAGTTGGTGACACTGGCAAACTGGCACAACCTCTTACTGGACGTCAATTTCTGGGAACTGGTCAGTACCAAGGAGCCGGTGCCCCTGACCGTCATCGTGACGCTGCTGCTATTTTCGCTGGCGTCGGTGACCATCATCCTCGCCAAGTGGAAGCAGTTGCGCGGCGCCGAAACATCGAATGGCCAATTTCTACGGGCTTTCCGAAAGGCCGGACGGATGGACGCGATCGCCGCTGCGGTAGAGCAATTCCGTACCGCTCCGCTGGCCACTGTCTTCGAATTTGGGTACGAGGAACTCACGCGGCAAACCTCGCAGCGCGGAACGATTCGCAATCCCCTGGCGATTGAGCGGGCGCTGCAGATCGGCATCAGCGAAGAAGTCGGACGTCTCGAAAGCGGCATGATTTGGCTCGCGACCACCGCGACGGTGACGCCGTTCATCGGCTTGTTCGGCACGGTGTGGGGGATTATCGACGCGTTTCAGGCGCTGGGATTGACCGGGTCGACCAGTATGCGAACGGTCGCGCCGGGTATCGCGCACGCGCTGGTGACCACGGCCTTGGGACTGGTCGCGGCGATTCCGGCGGCGGTTTTTTACAACTACCTGGGCAACAACGTCAAGAAGATCGGCGTGCGCATGGAGGATTTTTCGCTGGAGTTCCTCAACCTCGCTGAAAGGGATCTCGAAAAGTAGGCATCATAAAGATATGGCGTTCTCCCTGGGCGGATCGAGCGGCGGAGGCGGGCGGCGGCGGTTTGGCCGCAACAGCGGAACGCTGTCCGAGATCAACATCGTGCCGCTGGTGGACGTGGTACTGGTGCTGCTGATCATCTTCATGCTGACCGCGCACGTGATGGAGTTTGGTCTGGAGATCAACGTTCCGGAAGTAACGCAGGTGCGCGATTCGGTCGAAGAGCTTCCGGTGATTGGCGTAACACGCAGCGGTAAAACGTATCTTAATGACAAAGCGGTCAATCTCAATCTGATTCCGGCCGAAATCGCCAAGCGCTTCAAGAACGCAAAGGCGGTGTACGTGATGGGCGATCGTACGGTGCAGTGGGATTCGCTCGCGCAAGTGATGGACGCGCTCAACAAAGCGAAGTTCGAGATCAAGATGGTGCTGAAGCCTTACGAATCGGGCAAGCAATGACACAAACGGCGGATTTTTTCGACCGGCGTCATCCGGATTCCTATCGCGGCGCGTTGCTCGCGGCGATCGCGTTGCACGCGGCGATCGTGCTCGCGGTCGCACTGCCGGCGTGGCTCGCCGGTAAGTCGAATCCATTTGGCGACACCAACGCGGGGGGTGCGATTAGTATCGGCGTAGTTGGCAAGATACCGCTACCGCACGAGGGTCCC
>DASYPO010000341.1:0-19616 GCA_036006545.1 Bryobacteraceae bacterium | reverse complement strand
CTTCGGATTCAACGAACCGTCGCGCGTCGAGTTCCGGGACGGCGGCAACACCTCCGTGTACGAAAAGTCGGGCGACAAGTGGACTTCCGCGGGCAAAACGATGGATTCTTCCACCGTGCAGGCGTTCATCGATAAGATTCGCGACCTCCAGGGATCGAAGTTCGTCGAGAGCGGATTCACCACTGCGCAAGTGGAGCTAACCGTGGTTTCGAACGAGGGCAAGCGCACCGAAAAAGTCCAGTTTTCACCGGCCAAGAGTGGCGATTTCATCGCGAAGCGCGATAGTGAGCAGTCGCTGTATCAGGTCGACGCAGGCGTGATTCAGGATTTGCGCACAGCAGCTTCGGGCGTGAAGGAACCGCCTCCGCCGGCCGCAGCTGAACTTCCTGCAGTGAAGAAAAAATAGTGCCCATCGGCCTTCTTACCGATCTCTACCAGCTCACCATGGCGGCGGGCTATTACGAGGCCGGCAAGATCGCCGAGCGCGCGACCTTTGAATTATTCGTGCGGCGACTTCCGCACAATCGCAATTTCATTCTGGCCGCCGGGCTCACGCAAGCCGTCGAGTATCTGCAGAACCTGCGCTACACAGCGGAGGAAATCGAGTATCTGCGCGGCCTACCGCAATTCGCGCACGCGAATCCCGGATTTTTCGACATGCTCGCGGAGCTGCGTTTCACGGGTGATCTATTCGCGGTGCCCGAAGGAACGCCGCTCTTCGCAGGCGAGCCGTTTCTCACGCTACGCGCGCCATTAGTCGAAGCGCAAATCCCCGAAACATATCTGCTGGCGACCATCGGCTTTCAATCGATGATCGCGACCAAGGCAGCGCGCGTGGTGAAAGCCGCCATCGGACGCAGCGTGGTCGAGTTTGGAACGCGCCGCGCACACACTCCTGAAGCGGGAATTCTGGCGGGTCGCGCGGCATACATCGGCGGCTGCGCCGGCACCAGCAACGTCGAGACCGGACTGCGCTTCGGCGTGCCCGTCTTCGGAACCGCAGCGCATTCCTGGGTGATGTCGTTCTCCAGCGAACGCCGCGCGTTCGAGCAGCTCCAGCAATTGCTGGGCGCGAACACCGTGTACTTAATCGACAGCTACGACACGCTGGAAGGTGCGCGCCGCGCTGCGGCGCTGGGACGTCCGCTGTGGGGCGTGCGACTCGATAGCGGAAATCTGGTTGAGCTCGCACCGGCCGTTCGCAAGATTCTCGACGACGCCGGTCTGACCGACGCGAAGATCATGGCCACCGGCGATCTCAACGAATACAAGATTCACGAATTGTTGGCCGTGCAGGCGCCGATCGACGTATTTGGGGTCGGCACGGAGCTCGCGACGTCGGCCGATGCGCCGTCGCTGGGCGTGGTCTACAAAATGGTCGAGCTGGAAGATGCGTCGGGTCGTCGCTACACAGCGAAGTTGAGCGAGGACAAGCATACGCTGCCGGGCGCGAAACAGATTTTCCGCTATGCCGATCACGACCAGCTTGCGCGGTCCACGGAATGTCCGTCGTGTCCGCCCGGTGCCGAGCCAGCAGAAGCGTTGCTGCGGCCGGTGATGCTCGGCGGGCGTTTGGTGGAGCCGTTGCCCTCGACCGAAGACGCTCGTCGAACCGCGCATGATAAATTGGCCGCGCTGCCCGCGCCGTGCCACAGCCTGTTCGAGGGCGAAGGAGCGTGGCCGGTGGAATTGAGTCCGGAGCTCGAATGTCTGTACGAGCGCGTGCGGAAAGGGATTGCTCTGTGAAGACGGTTTTCTTCGATGTCGACACGCAGATCGACTTTCTTTATCCGGCGGGTGCGTTGTATGCGCCGGGCGCGGAGCGCGTAGTTCCTCAGGTGGCGGCGCTCAATCAATACGGCGCTTCGAAGGGAATCCTGGTGATCTCGACCATGGACGCGCACGCCGAGGACGATCCCGAATTCAAATCGTGGCCGCCGCACTGCGTCGTCGAAACCGCTGCGCAGCAGAAGCCGGGCGCTACGTTATTGGACAAGCGCGTGGTGCTTCCCAACAGGTCGTGCGAAATCGCGATTGACGGGACGCAGCAGATTCTTCTAGAGAAGCAGACGGTGGATTGCTTCACAAGCATGCATCTCGAACCGCTCCTCGAAAAGCTGAACGCCGACCGATACGTCGTCTACGGCGTCGTGACCGAAGTGTGCGTGAAGAACGCCGCGTTCGGATTGCTGAAGACCGGGAAGCGGGTCGAGATCGTAACGGATGCGATTCGCGCGCTCAACGAGGCCGACGGTGCGAAGGTGCTCGCCGATTTCACGGCTGCGGGCGGGGTGCTTACGACAGTCGCACAGGTTACGTCCACGGATTGATCACTTCGAATCCGCAATTCTCGAAGTCCTTCGTGTTTCTTGTCACGAGAGTGGCGCCGTTGGATCTCACAATCGCGGCGATCTGGGCGTCAAGCGGCATGATCGGGCGCCCCTTGGCTGAGCGATCGGCAATCAGCACTGCGTAAAGTTTAGCCGCGGCGGAATCAAACGGCAGGATCCGCCTGCCAAGTTCGATATCGATAAATGAATCCAGGTCGAGTTGACGCAGAACCGATTTGCGTCCGATCGGAAGCACAGCGAGCCCACCGCGTAGTTCGGCTTCCGTCACAGCCGTGGTGCAAAGGACCTCGGCCCGAAATCCACGAACACGGGCCATTACGGCGGGAAGCGGCGATTCCCGAATCAACTCTGAAATTACGCTGGTGTCGAGGACAATCACCGGAAATCCGGAGGCTCGCGCCCGGGTCCGCGCGGAGCGATCGGAATGTCGAATCCGCCGGATGAGTTCTCGATCCGCCGCCGGAGCCGGTCCACCCAGTTTTCCCCTTCAGGTTCTACGCGCGCCAGATCGCGGGCTAACGCCTCGCGCGCTTCCTGCGCCATCGAGTGACCGTTTTTCGCGGCGCGTTTACGCAGGCGCGTCTTCGTACGGTCGTCCAAATTGCGGATGAGCAGCGTCGCCATGCACCGATGATATCACTGATATCACCCTCGCGCCCAGCCCGGCATCACATACGCATAGAATAACGTTACCAGGCCGATCACGATCGCCAGAAACACGCTGTGCCGCAGAGTGAAGCGGAATAACTTCGTCTCATCGGCGCGGTCCATACCGGTCGCGGCTGCGGCCACGGCGATGCTCGTGAGGCTGATCATTTTGCCCATCACTCCGCCGCTCGAGTTCGCCGCGGCCATCAGCGCCGGATTGAAGTGTAGCTGCATTGCCGTGACGACCTGCAAGTTTCCGAACAGCGCGTTGGCCGACGTGTCGCTTCCAGTCAAAAATACTCCGAGCCATCCCAGCAGCGCGCTGAACATCGGAAACGCCACGCCGGTGGTCGCGAACGCCATGCCGAGCGTCGCGGTCGCGCCCGAATAGTTCATCAGGAACGCGAGGCCCAGCACGCTCGCGATGGTCACGACGGGAAGCGCGAGTTGGCGCGCGGTGCTCTCGATCAACATCAGCAATCGCCGCGGCGAGAAGCGCAGCACGATCGCCGACGCAAGCACCGCTGCAAGACACGCCGTCCCCGGAGCCGAAAGCCAATTGAGTGTATACACCGCCGCGTATCTCGGATCCTTCGCATTTTCCGCAACTACAGGCGGCACCCGCACCACCAGTTGGTGCAGTCCGGGCCACGCAGGCTTTGCGGTCGCCTGATCAAGGGCGGCCTTCACAGTCGGATGTCCCCACAGCAGCACGAACACTACCAGGAGCGCGTATGGCGTCCACGCGACCAGTACTTGTCGCGTCGTGTAGCGATGCGGCGTGGACTCGGGCGCACCTTGCGGCCGCCACACGCGCAACAAGATCACCAGCGCGCCGATCGACGCCAGAGATCCGAGAATATCGGTCAGCGACGGGCCAAGAAAGTTCGACACCAGAAACTGCGCCGTCGCGAATGCAATTCCGCAGGCCGCCGCGGCGGGCAGTACCGATCGCAGCGCGCTCAGTCCGCCCATCACCAGCACCAGGTACGCGGGGATGAACAAAGACACCGGGGCGCAGATGCGTCCGACGTTGCTCGATAGGTCGGCCATTGGTAGGCCGGTCACGGTTTGCAGCATGACCAGCGGCGTTCCGATGGACCCGAATGCTACCGGCGCGGTGTTCGCCAGCAGACAAATTCCCGCGGCGTAGAACGGCGAGAACCCCAGCCCCGTGAGCATCGCGGCCGCGACCGCAACGGGCGTCCCGAATCCCGCCGCGCCTTCAATGAACGCGCCAAATGCGAACGCGATCAGCAGCGCTTGCAAACGCTGGTCGCCGGTCAGCGATCCGATCGAGTCTTTGATGATCTCGAATTGTCCGGTTTCGACCGTTAGGCGATACAGCAGAATCGCCGTGAACACAATCCATCCGATCGGGAGCAAGCCTTGTGCCGCACCGTACAGCGTCGAGCTCGCGATCATCGGCGGCGGCATGCGATACACAAACGCGGCGACGACGATCGCCGATCCTAATCCAGACAGCGCAGCGATCCATGCGGGCTTACGCAACACTCCCAGCAAAAACAGCAGCGTGAAAATCGGTAAGGCCGCGGCGAGCGCCGACCACGCAAGGCTGCCCGCTAAAGGAGTGTAGGCGTGTGTCCACATGGAGGAAACGACTCTCTACGGTACAGTATTGTGAATGTCGCTCGGGCGAATCGATTACCTGATCCTCGCGGTCTACTTCGCGTTCGTGCTGGCGATCGGCTGGTGGATGCGCCGCCGCGTGCGCTCCAGCGAAGATTTTCTCACCTCGCATCGATCCGTTCCGCTGTGGATCACCAGCCTCGCATTTCTCGCTGCGAATCTTGGAGCGCAGGAAGTCGTCGGGATGTGCGCGTCGGGCGCGAAGTACGGAATCATGACCGCGCACTTCTATTGGGTGGGCGCGGTGCCCGCGATGCTGTTCGTCGGCGTGTTCATGATGCCGTTCTACTACGGCAGTCGCGCGCGTAGCGTGCCCGAATATCTCAAGCTGCGTTTCGACGAAAAAACTCGAGCGCTGAACGCGGTTTCGTTCGCGGTGATGACGGTTTTCTCCTCGGGCATTTCGATGTACGCGCTGGGCAAGCTATTTCAGTTGGTTTTGGGCTGGGATTTCACGGCGAGCGTGCTGCTCTCGGCGGCGATCGTGCTGGTCTACACATTTCTCGGCGGACTTACGAGCGCGATCTACAACGAGGTGCTGCAGTTCTTCCTGATCGTGCTGGGCTTCGCGCCGCTGGCCATCCTGGCGGTCGATCGCGCGGGCGGCTGGAAGGGACTCTCGGAGCGGCTTCCGTCCGTGATGACGCACTCCTGGAGCCACCTGGGCGACGCTTCGCAGAATCCCATGGGCGTCGATACCTTCGCGATGATCGCGGGACTCGGGTTCGTTCTGTCCTTCGGATATTGGTGCACGGATTTCCTGGTCGTGCAGCGCGCTATGGCCGCGAACTCGATGTCTGCCGCGCGGCGCACCCCGTTGATCGCCGCGTTTCCGAAAATGATGATGCCGTTCATCGTGATCTTGCCGGGCATCGCCGCGATCGCATTGAGCAAAATGGCGCTCGGCTATTCGCTCCCACTCAAACCCGACGGCGGTCCCGACTACGATCAGACGTTGACCACCTTGATGGCGCAATTTTATCCGTCAGGCATGCTCGGCGTCGGCCTCACCGCATTGATGGCTTCCTTCATGAGCGGCATGGCCGGAAACGTGACGGCCTTTAATACGGTGTTTACGTACGATCTTTACCAAAGTTATGTGCGCCGCGGCGCGCCCGACTCGCATTACTTAACGGTTGGACGCTGGACTACCGTCGGCGGCATCGCACTTTCCGTCGCGACGGCGTATCTCGCGCAACAGTTCAACAACATCATGGACTTGTTGCAACTGGTTTTCTCGTTCGTCAACGCGCCGCTGTTCGCGACATTTCTGCTGGGAATGTTCTGGCGACGCGCGACCGGACACGGAGCGTTTCTGGGACTGGTCGGGGGAACCGCAGCGGCAGCGGCCACGCACGGTCTGACGCTGGCAGAGGCGAAGGGCGGCTGGCTGGGCTCGCTCCACACTTTTCCTTCGAGCATGGCGCAGAATTTCTGGATCGCGATTTTCGCGTGGTCGGTATGTTTCGTTGTAACGATCGTGGTGAGCCTCGTAACCGTGCCCAAAAAAGACGAAGAACTGCGCGGGCTGGTCTACGGACTCACCGAGATTCCGACCGACGCGAACGAGCCCTGGTATCGCCGGCCGCTGCCGCTGGCCGCGGTTGTTTCCGTCGCACTGATTGTGCTGAACGTGATCTTCTGGTAATTGAAATGGATTTACGACTTCCCATTGGCATCTTCTTCACGATCCTGGGCGTGCTGCTTTTGATCGCCCCCAGCGCAACGGCGCCGCTGGCGCAGGTACCCGTGAATCTCTACGCGGGAGTGCCGATGCTCGCGTTCGGAGGGGCGATGGCATGGCTCGGACGCCCGCGGAAATCGTAGACAAGTTCCGACGCCGCTATCCGACCTCGGGGATGCCGAGCGTGTTTCGCGCACCCGGGCGCGTCAATTTGATCGGCGAGCACACCGATTACAACCTCGGCCTGGTTCTGCCGATGGCGCTCGACCTGGCATGCTTCGTCGCAACCGCGCCTTCGCCGGATGGCTGGCTGCGAGCTTATTCCGAGCAACTCGCGCAAGGCGCGCAGTGGCGCATCGACGATTTGGCGAGCGCCGTTCCACGCGGCGACTGGTCGGATCGTGTCGCCGGAGTCGCATGGGAACTGACGCGACGCGGCATGTTTCCTCAAGCGCAGAACGTGTTGATCGATTCTACGGTTCCGCTGGGTAGCGGACTCAGTTCGTCTGCCGCGCTGGGAGTTTCACTAGCGCTGGCGCTATCCGATACCGATGAACCGCTCGCGCCACTAGACCTGGCGAAACTAGCCCAAGCAGCTGAAACCGATTTCGTGGGCGTGCCTTGCGGCATCATGGACCAGTTCGCCGCGGCGCACGGCGTCGCAGGCGCGGGTCTGCTGCTGGATTGCCGCTCGCTCGAATGGCGCGCGGTGAAGCTGCCTGCGGACGTCGCAGTGATCGCCGCGAATACGATGGTGAAGCACGAGCTGAACGTCTCCGCATATCGCACCCGCGTCGAGGAATGCGGGCACGCCGCCCGCGAGCTGGGCGTCGCGAACCTCCGCGAGGTTACGCTGGACTCGCTCCAGCGTCTTTCGGGAGTGGAGCTGAAACGGGCGCGCCATATCATCACGGAGAACGCGAGGGTGAAAGAATTCGCCGCCGCAGCCGATGCGGGCGACGGCGCGCGAATGGGGCGGATGATGCAGGATTCGCACGCGAGCCTCCGCGACGATTATGAAGTGAGCTGCGCCGAGCTGGATTTTCTGGTGGAAACAGCTATGGCGGTCCCGGGGGTGTTGGGCGCGCGTATGACCGGCGGCGGATTCGGCGGCTGCACTGTGAATCTAGTACCAAAGAACGAGGTTGAAAACCTTAGAGCCGCGCTGACTTCACAGTATGTTCGCCGCTTCGGTCACCTGCCCGAACTGTACGAGTGCCGCCCTGCGGCGGGTGCCAGTCAGGTTTTTCCCTGAGAAGTTTCTGCTCCAAAATGCACTATCTGCCCAAAGACAGAGATTGTCCTCCAAACCATGAAACGGGCGTTCCTCCCGGGGCACTAATCTTGCATAGGAGCATGCATAGCGTCTTAGGTGGAACGCCTATTCTTTTTTCCCGGAGAAATGTCGTAATTCTAGAGTGAGGCGCGTACCGGGCATGGGCGGCGACAGGTTTGAAACCTCCGCCCTGAACCTGTCGCGCGAGTTTGCGAGGGATCTGTGCGAGTAAAAGAACTGGCGGCCTGGATCAATGCCGACTGGGAAGGCGACGGCGAGCAAGAGGTAAAGCGCGTCGCGGCTTTGGAAGAGGCCGGTCCCGAGGATTTGGCATTCGTCACCCGCGGACGCGCGCTCAAAAGCGCGGGTACCTCTCTGGCATCCTGTCTGGTGGTTCCGACCGACTTCGGCAACGATCCGCAGCGCACCGTGATTCGCGCGGACGATCCGCGAGCGGCGGTGGCCCGCATCATTCCGAAACTGTATCGACGCGTGGACCTGCAACCGGGGATAAATCCAACGGCGGTTGCTGGACCTGGAGCGGTGATCAGTCCCGAGGCTTTCGTCGGCCCGATGGTGACGATCGGCGCCGGAGTGCGCATCGGAAACGGCACCACCATCGGCGCAGGATCGGTGATCGGCGACTACGTCCATATCGGCGACGATTGTGTGATCCATCCCCGCGTGACCATTTACCAGGGCACGCGTATCGGCAACCAGGTGACACTGCACGCCGGGTGCGTGATCGGCGCGGACGGTTTCGGCTTCGTCCTGACCGATGGGATTTACGAAAAGTTTCCGCAGATCGGGCGCGTCGAAATCGGGGATCGCGTCGAGATCGGCGCCAACTCCTGCGTCGATCGTGCGGCGCTGGGCGTGACCTCTATCGGCGACGGCACCAAGATCGACAACCTGGTGCACATCGCGCACAACTGCCGCGTCGGGCGGCACGTGGTGATCGCGGCGCAGACCGGGCTCTCGGGCGGCGTGGTGGTGGAAGATTATGTCGTGATCGGCGGCCAGGTGGGAATCGGCGATAAGGCTCGCATCGAAACCCGCGCGGTGCTGGGATCGCGCTCCGGCGTGCTGACGTCGAAAGTGGTTCGCGCGGGCGGCGTGTACTGGGGCACCCCGGCGCGTCCGTTGAAGGAACATCTGGAACAGCTCGCGGTGGTCAGCCGGATGGCCAAGAAGCGCCGGTCGGAACCGAAGTCGTAAACAGCGTCTACCGCGCAGCCGACGCCAGAATCACCACCAGAATCCGACCATCCGATCGATACGCCTCGCCGTGGGCCGTGCGAGCTTCCTTCACCGCCGCGCGCGGCACCATGTAGCCGATCTTCGCGACCAAGCCGGTGTCCTCCAACGTCTGGGCGACATACTCGCGCTCCAGGTCGATTTCCGGATCGATCTTGTGGGTTAATTTTCCATTGCGCTGGTCGCGATCGAAGCCGGTGTCGTGCGTGGCCGCGCCCACCCAGATCTCGCGGCCCTGCGCTTCGAACGGCGCCTTCCACAGGCGCAGGTGATGCCGCTGCGTCACAACCGAGATCGGCTCGGCGTGCGCCAAGCCGTAATCCTGCACACGGCCGAACAGCATCAGTTCGCTCATGGGCAATTCCAAGTAAGCCTGCTTGGTGAGCACCGAGAGCAGCCCGCGAACCACGGCGTCGGACTTGGCGCGATCCACTTTCACCCAGCCCGCCGCCAGGAACGTCGCGAGCACATCCTTCTCCTCGCCGATCACCAGAAAATTCGTGTTGTCGCCGAGAGTCCCCTGTTCGTCCTGAATGCGCCGCGGAATGCGCTCCACCATTTCCGAGGTCACACGCGGGAGCTTGTAATCGGGAATCGACGCCGGCGTCTCCGCGCCGCGCTCGGTGATCTCGATGCGCGCGCGAAAGCTGCCTTCCGCGCTGTCGCGCTCGGTGAAATTCACACTCAGGAACAAGCGACCGCCGCGCAGCGTCTTGAGTTCCTTGCGCTCGCCGACCAGAAACGGTTGCGCCGTGTCGCGCGATCCGATGCGTGCGATCAGCGCACCGGCGCCAGCCTGGTTGACCGGGTAGGCTTTGAGCAGGTCGCGAAAGCCGCGCGTAGCGCCCGCGGGCGTCAGCGTCTTGATCTCCTTCCCTTGCGTGAACGTGAGCGAGCCTTCGGCGCTGATTACTACGGTATCGCCCGCGCGCAGATCCACACCGCTATCCTTCCATGCTCCAGGCGCAACATCGACCTCCACTGCGGTGCTTTGAGCCGTAGCAGTGGCGGCGCAGAGCCACACAATCATCCACGCAACGCGCATATCGATATTTTACAATCCGGAGAATCGAAGATAAAATAGAGATGGTGGTCAAGAAGCGGCCCCGGTCCGCCGTTCTTGGCATCCCGGGCGAACGGGATTTAGACTGGCTCAGGCTCTTCGCGTCGTCGACGAGCGATGCCTTCTGGGACTGGGACATCGGAGCAAAATCAGCAAGCTGGCAAGAACCGGCTACCGGTGTGTTCGGCTACGGCGCTAAGCAGGCTCCTTATTCCTGGTGGCGTCTGCGGGTCCACCCCGAGGACGTCGATCGCGCAGAATCCGAAGTACAGGCCCGTTTGCACGGTCGAGACGACCGCTGGGCCATTCAGTTTCGTTTTGAGCGCGCTTCCGGCGACTACCTTTCGGTGCTCTCGCGCGCGGTGATCGTCCGGGATGATGAGGGGCGCGCGAATCGGGTGCTGGGAACCTTGCAAAGCGAGCCCAGCGCGTCGCTGCTGCTTCGCGCCCAGGACGAAGAGCGCCGCCGCATCGCGCGCGAGCTGCACGACGTCACCGGTCAGAAAATCGCCGCGCTACAGCTTCACCTGTGGCACACCAGCCAGTTGATTAAGGATCTTCCGCCAGGGGCGCGCGGAAAGCTGGACGAATGCATCAGTCTCGCGGAAAACTGTCTGCTCGAAATTCGCACGGTTTCCTACCTGTTACATCCGCCATTATTGGACGAGCTCGGTTTGGAGCACGCGCTGCAATTGTATTTGGATGGATTCAGCCTGCGCTCCGGCATTCAGGCCACATTGGATTACGATTCGCGACTGGGTCGCCTGCCGCCGGATTGGGAGCTAGCGTTGTACCGGATCGTGCAGGAGGGACTGACGAACATTCATCGTCATTCGGGCAGCAATACGCTGCAGCTGCGCGTGCGGCAAAAGGGTGATGTTTTGGCGCTCCAACTGACCGACCAAGGCGGAATCCAGAAACGACGCAAGGGAAAATCTCGGCGGGCCACATTTGTGCCGGGCATGGGAATCGCCGGGATGCGGGAGCGTGCACAGGTATTGGGAGGCGAGCTGCGAATCGAGTCCAAGCCACGCGGAACGGTGATGGTGGTGAAAATCCCTTTGCCGAAATCGTTACGTTGATGTGGGGCAGGCAAACTGCGGCGGGTTGATAACCCGCCAGAAGCGCACCGACAAGCGCCTAGCGCCGCAGCAGCTTGATGGACCCGTTGGAAGTCGAGAGATCGATCAACGGGCCGCCCTCGCCGATCTTGCCTTCGAGACGATGCTTGGACAGCACGCCGCCGTGCACGCTGACGTCGAAATCGGAAGTGATCGAGGCGTTGGAGGTGCTCGCGCGCACCTGCGCACCCGCTGCACCGGGCATCCGCACGGTGATCGAGGAATTGGACGAATCGGCATGAACTTCGCGCACGGCGTTCATGTCCAGTTCGATGCGGCCATTGGAGGTTTCGAGGCGCACCGGTTTCGTATCCGCCTCCTCCACGCGAACATTGATGGCGCCGTTCGACGTACGCGCTTCCAGGCTTCCGCGGCGCACGTCAGCGCGAATCGATCCATTGGTGCTGCGCAGTTGCGCATCGCCGGTAATGGCCGTGGCTTCGACCGATCCGTTGGAGGTTTGCGCGTCGAGCGGCCCGCTAATGCTGGATGCGCGAATGGCGCCGTTACTGGTCCGCAGCCGCACGCGCCCTTCGAGAAATTCCACACGAATCGGCCCGTTCGAGCTGGTGATCCCGTCCAGTTCGGCTTTGCGCGGCACGTGAATCACGTAGCGGGCGCCGGAGTTGCCGCGCCGGTCCGAGGGCCGCGAGGTGCGGATCGCAATCAATCCGGGGGAAGGCGTTACATCGATGCGAATATCCCGAAGCCGGGATTCAGTATTCGCGTACTTGGTGCCGCTGATCTCGACCGTGTCCTTGTCCCAGCCGGAAATCTCAACTGACCCGTTGAAATTGTCGAGTGTGATTCGTCCGCCGGCGGCAAGCGGGTGGTTGAAGTGGAAATCCTCTTTGTAGCGATCGGAGTTACCCCCGATGTCCCAGTTTTCATCGCACGCCGAAAGTCCCAGCACCGCAGCCAGAACCGGTAAAACTCGAACACCATAGCGCATGAGATTACTCCTTCATCACCGTATGAACAGCTTACGAGAATGCATAGGGACAGGTTCCCGATTTATAATTACGATTGATGAAAACTATCGTTGGCATTTTTCTAACACTGAGCCTTATGGCCGGATTGGCGCTGGCCGAGGCGCCCAAGACTGTGATCCACGTGATCAACGTCAAATGGAAAGCAGACGCGACCAAGGATCAAATCAAAGCCGCGATTGACGCCGTTCAGCAGCTTCCGTCCAAATACCCCGGAATCAAGCGGGTGTGGACCAAGAACATCAAGTACCAGGGTCAGGAAGGCATGACGCAGGCGATCGTGATGGAGTTCGAAAGCGAGGCGGCACTGACCAAGTACGCCGATAGCCCGGCGCAGAAGTGGTTCTACGACATCTATCTGAAGGTGCGGGACGAGAGCCGGACGCACGACATTACCAACTGAGGTCGCCTCGCAAAACTGAGCGAAAACGCGCCGGATTTGCTAGATTAGTAGGGTAGTTTCCTTCCGGTGACTCACTGCGTCCCCATCGTCTAGCCCGGCCTAGGACATCGCCCTTTCACGGCGGTAACGGGGGTTCGAATCCCCCTGGGGACGCCAGCATGTCGCAATAACCTCATTCCAGGTCCAGCGCAGCTTTGAGGCCATCTTCGACGTCGTGAAGTTGGGCTCGCGCCAACGTCCCGATTCGTCTGGTGAGTTTGGATCTGTCAAGGGTGGTGACCTGATGGCATACGGCCGCTCCCATTTTCGAGAGACCGGCGGAACCCGCTGGAAGGGCCACGACCGTGGGACCCCGCGCCGCCTGCGAGGCAGAGGTTGAGAGCGGCACGACGATGACCGATCGCCAGCCCGGTGTCTGATTAAATCCGTCGTGGGAGAGGACCACAACCGGACGCCGCCCGGTCTGCTCGGACCCCGATCGAGGAACCAAGTCTGCCCAATAGACGTCGCCGCGTTTCACTTGCGGACCCTGCCTGATTTCTGCAGGTGCTCGATTCCGGCCGACTCGAGATCAGGGTCTAGGTCAAGTCGCGATCCCGCCATTTCGCCTGCAAAAGCCGCGATGGCATCGTGCCTCGCTTTTCGCTGCTGCTGGCGGAGCCAAGTATCGATGGCTTCGCGTGCGAGACTAGTCGCGGGCACGCGCGATCGCTCCGCTTCCGCGCGCAGTTGAGAATAGGTTTCCTCGGGCAAGGGCAAATGGAAGTTCTTCATCGCTCGTTCCTTTTTTTTTATTGTGCCATGGAGGGATGCCATAATTCAATGGCAGCATCGGCTGGCAACGAGGCGGCCGCCCAAAGCGCCCCTAGACTTTGGTCTCAAAATACTGCAGACTTGCGCCATGAAGCGCTTCCTATTCTGTTGCGTCCTAGTGCTGACGATTGATGCGTCGGCCCAAGTGTCGTCCAAGCGATCTGTGGATGTGTCGGTTACCGATGCGCTAGGCCGCTTTGTCACGCATCTCGAGCCCGCGAATTTTGAAGTTATCGAAAACGGTGCGCGGCGCGCGATCACCGCTTTTTCGGAAGCCGGTTCCCCGATTTCGATTGCCGTCGTCAGCAGTGAGCCACTGCCCGCGATTCCGGCGCTGGGCGCTCAAGACGAAGTGATTCAGGCTCCCTCCGTGGCCGAGGCTCTTCGCCGACTGGGCGCGTCGAAGAACTCACGGAAGGCGATCATGTTCCTCGCCCCCGCAGACACCCAAGCGATTCCCGCGGGGATTCAAACCGTGCAGACCAATCGAGAGACGCTGCCGAAATGGGTGATTGAACTCGCCTATCAGTACCGCATCGAATTTGAATCTTCCGCGCCGTCGGCAGGCGTCGAAGTTGTATTAAAGCAAACTGTCGGGTTAGGGTCCCTCAAGCCGAATTGGAAGTGACTGCTCGACGCTACAGCGCGCCGAGGTACAGCTCGAACGGACCCCAGTAAAACGGCTTGCGATAGGCGCTTTTGGACTTGATCAGCTCGAGCTTGGCTTGCCGCAGCGCATCGTTGGGCGTCGCGCCGGCAAGTAGGCGGCCGTAGAAATCGGCCATGAGGTTCGAAGTCGAAAGGTCGGTCACGTCCCACAGCCCGGCGATTACCGACCGCGCCCCGGCCCGCAGGAAAGCCCAGGAGAGCCCCACCGAACCCTCGCCCGAATAAATTCGCGAGCCCGCGCTTCGACAAGCCGAAAGCGTAACCAAATCGGCGCGCAGCGGAATCTTCATGGCTTCTCGCGCGGAGAGCGCGTAGCCGGTTTCGCCGCGCGCGAGGATCAGCGCCGAATCGAGCGGACTCTCACGATTCGCCGAGGCGTGCGCCGCGAAATGAATCCAGGAAAACTGCTCGGGGCGAGCTGAGCGATAAGCCTGGGGCGTCGCGCCCGCGCCCTGCAGCACCGAACTGCGCTCCTTCGTAAAATGCTTTTCGATCGCGTCCATCTCGCGCGCGGCGAACGGCAAGCGCGGATACTCGACGGCGGCGGGTGCGACGTCGCCCACCAGCAGGATCGAGGGCGGCTTGCCTGCGGTGGACTTGCGGCCCTCGAGCAGCAGACCGAGCGCGGGCGCGATCGAAAGCGTAACGCGTTCGATCAGGTAATGCAACGGGTTCGCGGGGTCGGGCAACGTTTCTAGGTTGAGCGAATGCAGTGAGCGATCCGGCACCGCGATCACGCGCGCGCCTCCCGCGATTTGTTCGCGCGCAGGACCGAGAAGCATGGCCGCGAGCTTTTGGCCGGCCGGATCCTCTGTTTCGAGCGGATCGCGCAATTTCTCGATCAGCGCGCGGTAGCGATCCACCAGCGCGGCGATCTCGCGCTCGGGCGGCAACACGTGCAACTGCAGCCGATCGGGCGTGATCACCCACAGAAACGATCGCGCCGGCGCCAGCCAGTACACCAGCAGCACGCTGCCGGAGGAGCGCGCGAGTTTCCGCAGCGCCGCCGCGCTCACGGACGGTCGTCCGGCCGCCGACCTTACGCGCTCATCGAGTAAACGGGCGCGGCTGGCTTCGGCGATTTCAAATGCGCGCTCGATCTGGCCGTGGGTCACCAGAAAATCTACATAAGCTTGATAGAAGCGGATCAGGCTCTCGAGATACGACAGCTTGAACTCGTCACGCCTGAGACTGGCGCGACGGTTTTCGATACCGACGATCGCCGAGCGAAAACGCGCTTCGGCCTCCGCCGGCCGATCGGTTTCAACCAGCAACTCGGCCATGCCCGACTCGGCTTCGAGCACCGGTGTGGGATCGGCCGAGGGCTTTTCGAGTAATTCGCGATAGAGTTTCTCGGCTTTGGCGTACTGTTTGCGGCCGGCGGCGATTCGCGCCTGGTTGACGCGTGGATAAAAGTCCGAGCTATCGCCCACGCTTTGCTCCAAGGCAAGGGCCTCGTCGTTATACCGCTCGGCGGCGTCAAGATCCTTTAACTGAATGGAGATCAATGCCAGATTGTTTAGCCACCAACCAGTCCGGTCCTTGGCTCCCGCGGCCCGGCTGGCTTCAAGAGCGCCCTGGTACTTTTCGATGGCGGCCTGATATTGTTCGCGGTCCAGCAGTACGTTGCCGATATTGCCGAGCCAAGTCTGCTGCTCGCTGCGATTCCCGATGGCGCGAAACCGGGCTTCTGCATCTGAGAAATAACGCATTGCCTTTTCGCTGTCGCCCAGGCGGTAATAGCAGGCCCCCAGGTTGCCGCGCGCGCGTGCCACTCCGTCCGCCGATCCCAGGCGAGTGAATTCGTCGTGGGCTTTCTCCAGCCAGAAAATGGCTTCGTCGTAGCGATACGAATTGAGGAACAAATAACCCAGATTCCCAGTGACGACGGCCTGGAGATAGAGGTCGTTGCCGTCGCTTGCCAGGCTGAAGGCCCGCCGCAGACTAGATTCGGCTTCCTTAGGCTGCTGCATACGCCCGAGGAGGGCCCCGCGGCGGATCTCCACTTCCGCCTCTAGCAGCGGTTCTTTCAACGAACGTGCCTGCTGTAGAGCCAGCGCAAGCAGTCGGTCGGCACCCGAATAATCAGATACCCGGTACTGGATCCAGCCGCGATCCATGGTCAGGCGCGCCTGGAGCGCGGGTGTCTCTATCGGAGCGGTGGAAGCCAGCACTTCCGTCGCGACGCTGGTGTCGCCGGAATTGAGAAGGATTTCAGCCTTGAGAAGCCGGAAGCGCCAGGATTGCTCCAGGGAGAGTCCAGCGTCGGCGCGCGCCAGCGCTTCCTTGGGATTCCCCTCGCGTAAGAGCCGCCGCGCTTGGTCGTACAATTCGCCCGGGGACGCAGGCGCCCGCCTGCCGCAGCTAATGCAGATCGCCACGAGCAGGAGGAACCCTGCGCATCTCACGGCCAGGGAGTTCCGTTGCCCTGCGCTCCGCCCCCGCCGAAGCAACCTTCGGTGGAGCAGCCCAGGTCGACATGCAGCATCAGAAGACTGCGCGAATACTGGCTGACGTAAAACTCGCCCAGATAAACTGTGCCGAAATGCGGAACGTAAATGCCGCCGTCGCGCACCGACAAACCACCGGGAAGCGGGCCGAAATCGCGCACCAGCGTGCAGCCGTAAATGCCCTTCGACGTGGGCAGTCTGTCGCCCTCTTTATCCAGAAACGACTGCCGGTAGAGCTGCTCGCGGACCTTCTGGTCTTGGGAGTACACATTATTAAGCTGCGCCCAGGTTTCGTACTGCGTGAAGGTGTCGATCGAAAGCTCGGGCCGGATCGGGTATCCGGCGATGCGCAGATTCTCGAACAGCGACCCCATGGGAATAATGCACGGCTCGTCACCCGCATGTTTGGTAGTGACGCGCGCGACGATGCGATCGCAGGTGACCACATCCATGATGTTGAGGCCTTCGATGATTGCCATGGCGGCGCTGCCGTGAGCGCCATCTTTTTCACTGTAGCTACCGACGACGGTGGATTCGGCCCAATCGAAGTAGAGAATGTTCCGATAGCGGAACTCCTTCACCTCCGCGGCGCCGAACCCGCCGATCAATGGCAAGGACACCGATGCCTGAATCGGCATCGTTTCCTGAATGGGCAGAGTCAAGTTTCCGGACGCGCCGACAGCGTCGGCGTGGTACAACATGCGGGTCTGCATGAAGTGGCTCCGTTTTAGCTTTTATTCAAGCTTTAAGTTGAAAGGATAGCGCGCGGCTTCCGTCTCGCGTCCGGAGCGATCGACGCCGAGGATCACCAGCACGTGTCGCCCGGCGGCGAGCGCGTGACGCGGGATCAGTAGATGGATCGGACCTCCCGGCGACGGCGGCGCGACCGTGGCAGAGAAATTCTCTTTGCCACCGGTTTCCTCCCGCACCACCGCGCGATAGGTCGGGGAGTCGGACTCCCAGGTTCGGTCCAGGTACAGCGTGTAAAACTGGGCCCCGTGCGGGGGCGCGACCACGGTTTCCTCTCCACGTGATGCCGCGTAGAGCGGAAACGCCGAGATGGATTGCGCCGCTTGCTGGCGCGTTCCCACCTCGTATCCTGCAAAGATCCCGGCGGCCAACATGGCCATCGCCGGAACCAACGCCCAGGGTCGGGCCCACACGTTTCGCCACCAACCTGCACCGCGCCCAGTTGCGGGCAGGCTGGCGGGCGAGGCGCCCGGACTTCGCTCTTCTCCCGACGCAACCACGGGAACGGGATCCGCGGGCGCGTCGAGAAATACGGCACGAGCGTTGTCCTGAAGGAGGGCCAACGCCCTCAGCTCCTCCGAGCACTGAGGACAATCGAAGAGATGCCGTTCAAACTCTTCGACTTCGGATACGGTTAAATCACCGAGTACAAATCTCTCAGCAGCTTGCATGGCTGCCGCCTCCGAATGGTCCATCATTACGCCTCACTCTCGTATGTGAATCTCCGGGGCCCAAGCGTTACAATTCGGTGTTGTTTTTAGGCGTGGCCTGACCAGCCACAAGAACGCGTCAGCGACTCCGCCTAACCAATCCCATCCCAGTCCTGGGACGGCTAGACGTCGTAGTCAGGGGTTGCCCAACCCGCTACCGTCCAGCGCCGCCCGGAACTTGAGCTTGGCTCGATGCACCAGCACCCGCAGATAGTCGCGAGTGACTTGAAAGCGCTCGCAGACCTGGTCCTTATCCGCTTCCTCCAGGAAAACGGCTCGCAGAATCAGCCGGTCCTTTTCGGGAAGCTCGTCGAGGATCCCGCGCACGATTTGTTTGCGTTGCGAAGTAACCGCGTCCTTTTCCGGATTGACGCGGCGATCGGCCATGTGGTGCGCATCCTCGGGCATGGGCGGATGGCGCGTAGAGGCGCGCAGCAGCTCCATCATCACGTTAATGCTGACCGAATGCACATAAGCGCCCAGACGCTCCGGATGGTCCAGGCTGCGGTCCGATCGCAAAAAATTCAGGACGCGCAGGAAGGTTTCCTGGCGAATATCGTCAATCAATTCCCAGGAGCGCAACCGATATCGCAAAGACAGCCGGATCACATTGCTGAAGTGCGCGATGAAATGCCGCTCGGTGGCATCGTCACGGTCTCGCAACCGCGCCAGGTAATCACTGTCGAAGTGCGTCTTGTGCAAGAACTTAGGATACTCTAACGGTAGGCCGCTATCGACCTTAGGGAGCCGCCGTGCTGGATCGCGTTTTCCATCCCCGTACTGATCATCAATTCGATCCATTGGTCGCCGATTGGTTCGCCGCGCGATTCGCTGCGGTCACGGAGCCGCAGCGCCTCGGTTGGCCCGAGATCCTGGCAGGCCACGACGTACTCATCTCCGCGCCGACCGGGTCTGGCAAGACATTGTCCGCTTTCCTGATCGCCATTGACGCATTAGTGAAGCAGGCGAGGGCTGGTGCGCTGACAGATCGCACCGAAGTTCTTTACGTTTCGCCGTTGAAAGCGCTGAGCAACGACATCCAGAAGAATCTGCAGACTCCGCTCGAGGGCGTCGCAGAACTGGCGCGCGCGCAGGGACTCGACCTCGAGCCGATCCGCGCATCCGTTCGCACCGGCGACACGCCTCAATCGGAACGGACGCGGATGAGCAAGCAGGCGCCGCACATTCTGGTGACGACGCCGGAATCGCTGTACATTCTGCTCACTTCGGAACGGGCGCGCAAGATGCTGTCGACAGTGCGGACGCTGATCGTCGACGAGATTCACGCCCTAGCGGATGATAAGCGCGGCTCGCATCTCGCGCTCTCGATCGCGCGGCTAGAGAATCTTGTCGAACAGCCGCTTCAGAAGATCGGGCTGTCGGCGACGGTGAGCCCGATTGAAGAGGTCGCGAAGTTTCTCAGCACGCGGGCAAAGATTGTTCAGGTTGGTCATCGCCGGGCCATGGATTTGGCGGTGGAAGTTCCGCGCGACGAGTTGGGCGCAGTGGCCAGCACCGAAATGTGGGGCGAGATTCACGATCGCATCGCCACGCTGGCGCGCGAAGTTCGCACCACGCTTGTATTCGTCAACACGCGGAAATTGGCCGAGCGTGTTGCGCATCATTTGCAGGAACGGCTGGGCGCGGACGCAGTGCTGCCGCATCATGGGAGTCTTTCGAGGAAATTGCGACTCGAGGCCGAACAGCGCCTGAAATCGGGCGAGCTGCGCGCGGTGGTGGCGACGGCGTCGCTTGAGCTGGGGATCGACATCGGCACAGATC
>DASYPO010000340.1:0-16186 GCA_036006545.1 Bryobacteraceae bacterium | reverse complement strand
CGCACAATTCGGACGTGGTCTACACCGCGACGCAGTACTTTCTGAAGTCGACCAATCGCGGCGATTCGTGGTGGATTAATGCAACCGATTTGACCAAGAACGTAAATCGTTGGGCGCCCGAGATGGCGATCATGGGCGTCGCCGGGGACAAACCGATGGCCGAAAAGCACGACGGTTATTCGTCCAGTTCACTCGCGACACAGGTGCGCGAATCTCCGTCGCGACCGGGCGTGTTGTGGATCGGCACCGACGACGGCAATCTTCACGTCAGCAAGGACGGCGGCGAATCGTTCACGCAGGTTTACGGCAACATCACCGGCGCGCCGAAAGGCTACGTGCAGATTTCGCGAATCGAGCCTTCGCATTTCGATCCTGGGACCGCGTACGTCGCGCTCGACAATCATCGCAACGACGATTACAAACCGTACCTGTTCAAGACCACCGATTACGGGAAAACTTGGTCGAACGTGACCAGCAACCTGCCCGGGAAGGGCCAGATCAACGCGCTGCGCGAGGATTACGACAATCCCGACCTGCTGTTCGTCGGAACCGAATTCGGTTTGTTCGCAACCGTTGACGGCGGCAAGGAATGGAAGAAGTTCATGACCAACATGCCCAGCGTGCGGGTCGACGACATTCTGATTCACCCGCGCGATCGGGATTTGATTGTCGCGACGCATGGGCGCTCTTTCTTTATCTGCGACGACATCTCGCCACTCGAAAAACTCCACAGCGCGAAGCAGGATTTAACGCTGTTCGAGCCGCGTCCGGCAGTTCTGTGGAAGAACGATGTGCAGGCGCTGCGGCGTGCGACGAATCGCGACTTCATCGGCAAGAATCCGCAGGGCGGGACGGCGATTTCGATTTGGGCGAAGACGGACTTGGGCGCGGGGAAGGTCGAGTTCCTGCAGAACAACCGCACGTCGAGCACGATGGACGTCGAGATCAAAGCCGGCATGAATCGCTTCCAGTGGAATATGCGGGGGCCCGCGCAGCAACAGGCTGACGGAACGGCTGGGCTTGGCGGCGGACAAGGCCTGGGTCGAGGTGGCCGCACCGGTCGTGGCGGCGGGCAGCAGACCACTGCTGCTGATCCGAACCCTGCGACGAATCCCGCAGCTCCGGCAACTCCTCCCGCGCCCGAAGCAGGACCTGGGCGTGGTGGACGCGGCGGCCCTGTTCTGGTTCCGTTCGTCGCGGGCGGCCGTGGTGGCGGTGGTGGCGGTGGCGGCGGAGGCGGAGGCGGTGGTGGTGGATTCGGAAACTTCGTTCCGCTCGGACCGCTGGTTTCGCCGGGAACTTACATGGTTCGACTCACGGTCGGCGGGCAGACGCTAAATTCGTCGGTGAACGTGCTCGAAGACATCTGGATGCGTCCGCAGTAGTCTGGAGTAATGCTTCGACATTTTCTCCTGCCGCTTTGTGCGGCCGGCTTGATCGCTCAAGTCTCGTCTTCGCGAATTATGCCGCCCGACGCGGAGCGGCAGCTCGCGCGCGACATTTACAAAGAGATGATCGAGATCAAGTCGGGTTACTCGACTGGCTCGACCACTCCGGTCGCTGAAGCTGCGGCTGCTCGATTACGGCGCGCGGGATTTCCGGAAGCCGACATTTTCATCGGCGGGGCGATCCCAACAAAGCACAATCTGGTGGTGCGCTATCGCGGCACCGGCGCGCGCAAGCCGATCCTGTTGCTGGCGCACACCGACGTGGTCGAAGCCAAGCGCGAAGACTGGAGCACGGATCCGTTCACGTTCATCGAAAAGGACGGATACTTCTATGGGCGCGGCACGGGCGACGACAAAGCACAGGCCGCGGTTTGGATCGCGAACCTGATTCGCTACAAGCGAGAAGGGTTCAAGCCCGACCGCGACATCATCGTCGCGCTTACGGCGGATGAGGAGGGCGGCGGGCCATACAACGGGGTCGCGTGGCTGATAAAAAACAAACGCGACCTGATTGACGCCGAGTTCTGTCTCAACGAAGGCGGCTGGGGAGAGACGGCCGGCGGCAAGCGCATCTCGAACGACGTGCAGGTGAGCGAAAAATACGTCGTCAATTTTCGCGTGGAAGTTCGCAACAAGGGCGGCCACAGTTCGATGCCGGTGCCGGACAACGCGATCTATCACCTGTCGGCGGCGCTCGACCGGCTTTCGAAATTTGGATTCCCGCTGAAGACCAACGACGTAACGAAGGCGTATTTTCAGGCCATGTCGAACATCGAGAAGGGGCCAATCAGCGCTGAGTTGGCTCGCGTGTCGACCGGGTCAACCGAAGCGATGGCTAAGGTGGCTGGAACCTCGCCCGCATGGAACGCCACGCTGCGGACCACTTGCGTCGCCACGCAGATCGAAGGCGGACACGCGATGAACGCACTGCCGCAGTTGGCCGCCGCCACCGTAAACTGCCGCGTGCTGCCGGAGGATTCGGTGGCGTACGTGGAGAGCACGCTAAAGAAAGTTTTCGCGGATGACCAAGTGACGCTGAGGATCGTCGGCGAAGTTTCGCGCGGGCCCGCGTCGCCGATGCGTGAGGATCTGTTTCGCGCAATCGCGCGGCTGACCGATACGATGTGGCCCGGAGTACCGTCGGTGCCGATCATGGTGATGGGCGCGACCGACGGTCTGTATTTGCGCGCGATCGGAATCCCCACCTATGGCGTGCAGGGATTTTTTATGGATCGCGACGATATCCGCTTTCACGGGCGCGATGAACGCATGGGCGTGCAGGCGTTCTACGAAGGACAAACGTTCCTCTACGAACTGGTCAAAGCCATGACTTCGCCGCGATGAGGTTGCGACTCATTTTCGCCGCGTTGGCTGGGTGCTTCGGCGCGTTGGCGCAGCAGCCGTGTGCGGAACTGAGCAAGCTCGCGCTGCCGAACACGAAGATCAAATCCGCGGCGATGGTCGAGGCGAAGTACTGCCGAGTGGAGGGCACGATCTGGCCGGAAGTGAATTTCGAATTACGGTTGCCCGCACAGTGGAACAGCAAGCTGTTGATGGTCGGCAACGGTGGGCTTGCGGGGACCATCAACACCGGCGCGATGACGGCGCCGCTCGGCCGCGGCTACGCGGTGGTCAGCACCGACACCGGGCACGTCGCCGATACCGACGGCCATTGGGCGCAGGGACACATGCAGCGCGTGATCGATTTCGCCCATCGCTCGGTACACGTCACCGCGGAAGCCGCGAAGGCAATCGTGCTCGCGCACTATGGTCGCGGGCAGGCGCACGCATATTTCACTGGCTGCTCGCAGGGCGGGCAGCAGGCGCTGACCGAAGCGCAGCGCTACCCGCGCGATTTTGACGGTATCGTCGCCGGCGACCCAGCCAATTATTGGACGCGCCACTACGTAGGCGCGCATCTGTGGATCACGCACGCGATGGAGAAAAATCCCGCAAGCTATGTTCCCGACACAAAGATTCCCGCGCTTGCCGACGCCGTAAACCAAGCGTGCGACGCGGTCGACGGAATTAGCGACGGCATTCTCAACGATCCGCGAAGCTGTAAGTTCGATCCGGCGTCGATGTTGTGTAAGAACGGCGATGGGCCGTCGTGCTTGACCGCGCTGCAGGTCGAAACGCTACGCAAGATCTATCAAGGCGCGCGAACGTCGGACGGCCGCCAGATCTTTCCCGGCATTCTGCCGGGCGGCGAAGCGGGACCCGGCGGATGGGCACGTTGGATCACTGGCACCGCTCCCGGCAAATCGTCACACGCGGCGCTCGGACTTCCCTTCCTTCGCTTCGTCGCGTTCGAGAATCCGGATTGGGACCCTTTCAGTTTTCGCTTCGACCGCTCGCCTGGCTTCGACAGCGACGTCGATTTCGTCGACAAAAAGCTGGGTCCGATCTTCGACAACATCAATCCCGACCTGCGCCCGTTTCGCGACGCCGCCGGCAAGCTGATCCAGTATCACGGCTGGAACGATCCTGATATTTCGCCGCTCAACAGCATCAACTACTGGGAGAGCGTCGTGAAGTTTATGAGAGATCCGGAGGGTCTCAGTCTGTTTAGCCGCCGAGTCGGTATTCGCGACGAGACCCGAAATTTTTATCGTCTCTTCATGGTTCCGGGAATGCAACATTGCAGCGGCGGCCCAGGGCCGAGTAGCTTCGACATGCTCACGGCGCTGGAGCAGTGGGTCGAACACGGCGTGGCGCCCGATCGCGTGATCGCGTCGCATCGAACGAACAACGTGGTCGATCGAACGCGTCCGCTGTGTCCGTTCCCGCAGGAAGCGAAATGGAACGGAAAGGGCAGCACTGACCAAGCTGAGAACTTCGTTTGCGCTTCGCCGCCGGCTAGCTCCTACTTCATTGAGTAGGCGTTACGAGCGAATCGAATCCGCCAGCGAGAAAATCGGCAGATACAGCGAGATCAGTACGAACGCCACGAAGATGCCCATGAAGATCATGATCAGCGGCTCGATCAGGCTCAGCGCGGCGGTGACGCGCGTGGATACGTCGTCTTCATAAAACTCGGCGACGCTCGAGAGCATCTGCGGCAGCGCGCCGGTCGACTCGCCGACCTCGATCATGTCAATCGAAAGGCTCGGAAAGATTTTCGTAATGCGCAGCGCCGAGGATAGTGACTGCCCTTCGCGCACCAGTTTGGTGGCCTGCTCGAGCACTCGCTTGAGCACCTGCGTGCCCAGCGAATCGGCGGCGGTATCGAGCGCCTGCATCAACGGAATGCCGCCCACCAGCAAGGTCCCCAGCACGCGCGAGAATTGGGCGACTTGGTATTTCAACCACACTTCTCCCGCGACGGGGATTTTCATCAAAAAACGATCGACCATCTCGCCGCCCGCGGGCGTGCGCGCCCACCAGCGGAACGCAAAAATGGCCGCGATCAGCGCCGCGAATCCGATCAACACGTAACTGCGAGCCGTGGTTCCGACCGCGATCAGGATCAGCGTGGCGGCAGGCAACTGCGCCTGCATGCTCTGGTAGAGAATCGCGAAATTCGGGACGACATAGGTGACCAGGAACACGATCAGGCAGATCACCAAAAAGACCAACACCGACGGATAGAGCAGCGAAACCAGCAGTTTCTTGCGCACCGATAGCGCCAGTTTCTGATAGGTGATGAAGCGCTCCAGCACCTCCGCCAGCGATCCGCTGCGCTCGCCCGCCAGGACGGTTGTGACGTAGATGGGCGGAAATACTTCCTGTTTCGCGAAGGCGTCCGAGAGCAGCGCGCCGCGCCGAACTTCCTCACGCACACCGTTGATGTGTTTCGAGAGCTTGGAGTCGGTGAGACGGTCGGCAAGGAGGTCGAGGCCCTTGAGGATCGGCAGACCGGCGCGAATCAGCGTGACGAATTGCTGATTGAAGATCAGGAATTTTTCGAGGTTGAGTTTCTTCCTCGACCGCATTCCGCCCACGATGGGCGCTGCGGCGCGCGGCTTGATGGAGTAAACCAGGAAGCCCTGCTGGGTGAAGCGTTCGCGCAGCTCGCGTTCGCTTGTGGCTTCGGCCACCTGCTGGTGCATTTCCCCGCGGGCGTCGGCGTATTTAAGTGTCCACTCGGCCATTTCGAACTTTTTAGGATAGCGAAGGCGCCGGCCAGACGGCCGCGAGGCTCTCGAAGAATTAGACGACGGAAGACGGCGAAGCGTGTAGTGGACTTATGGGATCGGTTGGGCGAACACCGCGAGACTGCTCCCCACGGAACGAGCTTTTGCATCGCGCGGCAACGCATTGACGATCGAACGGGTGTGGGTCGCGGGATTTTCCATGGCGAGCGTGGTCGATCCGCCGCCGTCGAGGTTCAGCGCGTCCCATACGCCGTATTCGCGGATCAAGAGGTCAGCCACAGCGCCGACCGCCATACGCTCCACGGTGATCAGCACCAGCGTTTTTCCACCGCGCGTGACACCGATGGCGGTGCGAGCGGTCGCGACGTCGTACCAGGAATTCGAGTTTGAGTAGTTACGCGGGCCGCCAGGTACGAGCTGGCCGCGCGGATGCGTCGCGTCCTTATAAACCGGGATGGTTTTGACGCCCTTAGTGACGATCTGCGCCGAACCAGCGACGGTGGTCCACGCGTGCCATCCTCGCCGCGTAATCTTCACGCAATTCTTCCGGTCGATGTTCAGCGCCGGGGCTTTTCGAACCAGCGCGTACGATTGCTTAGGTTTCTCGAATCGCGAGTAGACTTTGCCATCGGACGCAGCGAATCCGATTAAATCGGTCTCGGGCTGCTCGGAAGGAAACGGAAGAAAGAAATGCGCGTTGATCGCAATCTGTGCGCGCTCCTGCTCGAGGAATTCGAGCGTGGTCTGCCGCACGGTTTCAAGCCGCCCGCTGTGTGGGGTCAGCTTGAAACGGATGCCAGGAGTTCGGAGGTCGATCTGCACGATGTGCATGTGCTCGCGGGTGGTGTGCGTGACGCCTGCAAATGGATGCTCGATCGTGTCTGCGGCGAAGCAGAGGCCAGCGGCGAGGAATAGAAGACCGCTACGCCACCCACTCAACGGTCGCATCCACAAGCACCCCACCCAAAAATCCCGCAGCTTCGCGCTCGACCATCTGCAGCAGTTGCTCGGCGTATTTCTTCTCGGACGAGACCGTCACCGCCGCGACCAATCCCACCTGCCAAGAATCCTGATTGCCGATCTCCGCGACCGCGACGTTGAATTTCGCGCGCAGACGGTCCTTCAGACCCTTCACGTAGTGGCGTTTGTCTTTGAGAGAATGCGCGTCGTCGATCCGCAGCTCAAACGTGATGACGCCGATCGCAGGCATGTGTCGAGGTGGGGTCCCCGGGAGCGCACAGGGCGCCAGCCCGTTGTGCGCGGTTCAACTTAGACCAGCGCTTCGTGAGCGACGCGCTCGGTCACGAACGCCTCGATCACGTCGCCCTGCTTGATGTCGTTGTAGTTCACCAGCGATATTCCGCACTCGAAGCCGGACTTCACTTCGCTCGCGTCATTCTTGAAGCGCTTCAACGAATCGATTTTGCCGGTGAAGACCACGCGATTATCGCGCAGAAGGCGCACTTCGGCGGAACGCGGGATCGACCCTTCGTCCACCATACAGCCCGCCACCGTCCCGACCTTCGAAATCCGGAACACCTCGCGCACCAGCGCGCGGCCCTTGTAGACTTCCTTGAAGACCGGATCGAGCATGCCCGTCATGGCCTTCTTAATCTCGTCCACCAACTCGTAAATGATGGTGTGCAGGCGAATGTCGACCTTCTCCTGCTCAGCGGTAGCCTGCGCCGCGCGGTCCGGTCGCACGCTGAAGCCGACAATAATCGCGCTGGACGCGGCCGCCAGCAGCACGTCGCTTTCAGTGATCGCGCCCACGTCCGAACGCAGTACGCGAATCTTGACCTTGTCAGTCGAGAGCTTCTGCAGCGTGTCAGTCAGCACTTCCGCGGTGCCGCCCACGTCGGTCTTGAGAATAATGTTGAGATCCTTGACCTCGCCTTCGCCGAGCTTGGCGTGGAACTGATCGAGCGTGATGCGATTGGTCTTGGACATCGCGAGTTCGCGCACCTTGCTCTCGCGATAAATCACGATTTGCTTGGCCTTGGCGGTATCCGTCACCACCTGCAGCGTGTCGCCGACCTCCGGCATGGATTCAAGGCCGATCACTTCGGCCGGCATGGAGGGCAGCACTTCGCGAATTTGCTCGCGGCGATCGTCGAACATGGCGCGCACGCGCCCGAACACCGATCCGCAGATGAAATAATCTCCCACGCGGAGCGTTCCGTTGCGCACCAGGACGGTAGCGACCGGACCACGCCCGCGATCGAGCTGCGCTTCGAGCACTGTACCCATCGCCGGACGCGCCGGGTTGGCTTTCAGATCCTGCAGATCCGCGACCAGCAAGATCATTTCGAGCAGCAGATCCAAATTGGTCTTGGCTTTCGCCGACACGGGAACCATCACGACGCTGCCGCCCCAATCCTCGGCCAGCAAGTCGCGATCGGCAAGCTGCTGCTTGATGCGATCGATCTGGGCGTCAGCCTTGTCAATCTTGTTGATCGCGACGATCAGCGGCACGCCTGCCGCCTTGGCATGGTCGATGGCTTCGACCGTCTGCGGCATCACGCCATCGTCCGCCGCCACAACCAGCACCACGATATCGGTGACCTTCGCGCCGCGCGCACGCATACGCGTGAACGCTTCGTGACCCGGCGTATCGATGAATACGATCTTGCGCCCGTTCTTCTCGACGTGATACGCGCCGATGTGCTGCGTGATTCCGCCGGCTTCTTTGGCCGCGACATTGGCCGAGCGAATCGCATCCAACAACGATGTCTTGCCGTGATCGACGTGGCCCATGATGGTCACGACGGGCGGACGCCGCTCGCGATCCTCGTCCACTTCGGATTGCTGAATCTCGTGGGTGCTTTCTTCCTCGTAACTGACCTTGTTGGTGGAAGCACCGAAATCGCGCGACAGTTCTTCGGCCAGTTTCACATCGAGGGTCTGGTTGATGGTGGCGAAAATTTTCTTCTCCACCAGTTTCTTGATCACCAGATTGGCTTTTACGCCCAGCTTTTCGGACAGTTCTTTGACTGTGATTCCCTCGGCGATGGTGATCTCGCGATCGATGGGAGGCGGCTCGACGGGCTGATCGCGCCGCATGACCGGACGCAGCATGCGCCCTTCGGTATCCTGCTCGCGACGATGCAGAGGGCCGCTGCGAGACCCTGGCTTGGTCGCATGGCGACGGCCTGGATCGGTCGGCAGCGTAGCTGGTTCGGCACGCAGCGGAGAGGTCGGATGCATGGGCCGCGCACGGCCGCGCATCGGTGGACCGCCCGGTCCTGTGAAATTACTCGGACCGCCCGGCCCTCCGGGACCGCGCATCAACGGCTGTCCCGGACGAACGGGGCCGCGATAAATCGGCTGGCCGGGGACGGGGCTTGCAGGCCGCGTGGGCATCCCGGGACGCGGTGCGCCCGGCTGCGTCGGCATGGCCGGCCGCTGCGCCAGCTTCGCGACCAGATCCGGACGAGGCGGAACGACGGGACGCGCTACCGGCTGGCCCGCTAGATTCGGTTTCGCGGGAGGCCGCAACGGACCGCCGCCACCGGTGGGTTGCTGTGGTGGAGGCAGCGCCGGAGCGCCGGGCCCCGCGGGACGCGACGGAGTCATGCGCGGCGTCGGAATACTGGGAACTGCGCTGGGCTGGGCGACACCCGGACGTGGTGTGGCCGGCGCAGGTGTTGCGACGACGGCGGCGGGTCGCTGAACTTCACTAACTCCGGGCGGCATCGGCTGGCGCGGCCCGGATAGAATTTGTCCCGGCTTGGGCGCGGGAGGCGCGGGCTTGACTGGAATAGAAGCTCCGCGGCTGATCGGCGGCGTCAGCGGGGCCGCCGGCGATCCAGTGGCCAAGGGCGGACGCAAAGGCGGCGCCAATCGAGCAGGTGCGGATTCTTCAACGGTCTCCTTGGATGCTTCAGCCGGGGCCTCTACGCGCGCGGCAGGCTGCGGCCGCTGCGGCTCTACGTGAGCCGGCTGTTCCGTAATAGACGCAGGCGCGGGGCGACGGGGTGTATCGGCTTCGGGGGCTGCGGGAGCTGGAGCTTCGGCCTCGCGGGCCGGCGCAGGTTCGTCGCCTCCGCTGCCGGTGATGCGCTGGCGCAACGCCAGCACGACATCGTCTTCCAGCGAGCTGGAGTGAGTCTTCTTATCCGCGACACCCAACACCGGCAGGAGGTCGATGATGACGTTCGGCTTGACTTCGAGTTCGCGCGCCAGCTCGTTAATTCGGATCTTACTCATAGGTGACGCCCCGGCGCTTACTTCACGCCAGGGTTACCGGAATTCGGCTCTCCTCCATGCGAAACACCTGGAGCGACATGCTCCTCGGCGCCTTCTATCGTAGCATTTTCGGCTTCAGATTCATCCGCTTTGACGGGGCCGTCATCGGCCTTTGCGAGGGCGTCCTCTGCGCTGGACTCAGCTGCTTCGGCAGTCTCAGCCTCGGCTCCTGGTTCCGTCTTTTCCGCAGGCGACTCTACCGATTCTTCAAACTGCCCGTAATAACTATTTACCGCTTGCTGGATGGCTTCGACCATGTCGGGCTCGATCCCCGGAATGGCTTCCAGATCTTCGGGTGTCATCGCGCCCAGTTTTTCCACCGTCGCGATATCCGCTTCCATCAGCTTCCCTACGATCACGTCGTTCACACCGTGATCCACCAGCACCGAGACCGGGGCTCCGGGAACAACCAGCGCGGCCATCTGCGATTCCACTTCCTGGCGCTTTTCCTCTTCGCTCTTGATGTCGATGCGCCAGCCCAGCAGCTTTGCCGCGAGGCGCACATTTTGGCCCTTCTTGCCGATGGCCAGCGAAAGCTGCGTATCATCGACGATCACTTCCATGTGCTTTTCCACCGGATCGATGATCGACACGCGAGAGATTTTCGCGGGGCTCAGCGCATGCGTCGCGAACACCACCGGGTCGTCGTTGTACTCGATGATGTCGATCTTTTCGCCGCGCAATTCGCGGATGATGGACTGCACGCGCATGCCCTTCATGCCCACGCAGGCGCCGACGCTATCCACGTCGCGGTCGCGGCTCGACACGGCGATCTTGGTGCGCTCGCCGGCTTCGCGGGCACAGCCTTTGATCACTACCGTGTTGTCGTAAATCTCGGGCACTTCCTGCTCGAACAGGCGCATGACCAGGTCGGGTGCGCCGCGCGACACGACCACGCCCGCGTTCTTGCCGGCTTTTTCCACGGTCTTGATGACGCAGCGAATGCGATCGCCGACGCTGAAGCTTTCGAGCTTGGATTGTTCCTTCTTCGAAATGCGCGCCTCGGTCTTGCCCAGGTCGCACACCAGGTCCATGCCCTCGACGCGCTTGACGATGCACGTGACCAGCTCGCCCACGCGACCCGAGTATTCGGAATAAATATTTTCGCGCTCCGCCTCGCGAACTTTTTGAAGAATCACCTGCTTGGCGGTTTGCGCGGAAATGCGGCCCAGTGCGTCGGTGGGCTTGGCGGTTCGGATTTCGCGCTCCAGCTCCATCGTGGGATCGATCTCGCGCGCGGCGTCGAGGGAGATCTCCTTGTCGGGATCAGTGACCTGCTCGACTACCTTCTTCACTCCAAAAATCTGGATGGCGCCGGTCTGTTCGTCAAACTCGGCGACTAGGTCCTCAGTGGTGTGAAAATGCTTGCGCGCGGCCACCAACATTGCATCCTTGACTGCGTCCAGGATGATCTTGGGGTCGATGCCCTTCTCTTTGCTGAGTATCTCGATGGACTGATAAATTGTGCCCAGGCTCATATGAATCCGTCTTTTCGGGTGCGGGGATTACCACTCGAACTTGAGGTTCGCGCGTTCCACCTGTTCCAGGGGGAATCGGACGGGATGTCCGGGCGAAGGCTCGAGTGTGATGATTCCTTCGGAAAATCCGGTCAGCGCCCCGGTCAGATGACGCTGATTTTCAACCGGTTGTTTCAAAACTACTTTAATTTTCTGTCCCACAAAGCGCTCAAATTCGCGCGGCTGCGAGAGCTTGCGCTCGACGCCCGGCGAGCTGACTTCGAGCGTGTAGCTCGCCCCCGGGATCACGTCTTCCACGTCCAGGATGGTGCCGACATTCTGCGAGATGAACTCGCAATCGCCATGGCTGACGCCCGCGGGCTTATCCGCGACGGCCACCGGACGATCGATAAAAATCCGCAACAGACGCTTGGTTCCCCCGCCCAGAAGCTGGACGTCGACGATCTCGATGCCTTCGCTGGCGCCGACGCGCTCGGCAATGATCCTGACTTTTTCCGTGATGTCCTCGCGGTTCGCCATAATCGCTTACAACTCGCGACCAATAAAAAAGTGGGCTTTCGCCCACTTCCTATGCTCGACGGCTAACTTCAGTATACACGATGCACCTTGGTGGGCCGGTTCAAACTTCGCCCCTCCGCCGTTTTCCATTCTTCGCGTGCCTGTGCCCGACGCGATCTCTGATTTACTCCTTGACAACTTAGGGGAGTGCGCATTATGCTTCTCCTAATCAAATAAGGAGAGTGCCGGATGGGAAAACACGCCGAACTGCTTCCAGGTACGCTCGACTTGCTAATTCTGAAAGCCGTCTCCCTAAGCCCTCAGCACGGCTACGGGGTGCTGCTGCGCATCGAGCAAATCACGAAAGAGGCTCTGTCGATCGACCAGGGCGCCCTCTATCCGGCTTTATACCGCCTGGAGAACAAAGGTCTCCTCTCCACCGAGTGGGGCGTGTCGGAGAACAATCGGCGGGCCAAATACTACGAATTGACCGCAGCCGGCCGGAAACGGCTGGGGGAGGAAGTCGAAGGGTGGAACCGACTGGCAGCAGCGATGTCTGCCGCGATTAAGGCGAAACCAGAAGGAGCGTAGGCGATGACGTCAGCCCTGAAATCGTTGTGGCGCAGGCTGGTGGGACGACAGCAGTGGGAGCGAGAGATGGACGACGAGTTGCGCTTTCACCTCGAGTCGCGGGCTGCTCATCTGGTGAGCCAGGGAGTGCCGGACGCGGAAGCGGCGCGCCGGGCTCGCGTGGAGTTTGGCGGCCTCGAATCGAACAAGGAACTTTGTCGCGAGGCATCTTGGGCCGCGCGAGTCGCCGACGAGACTGCCCGGAATCTACGATACGCCGTGCGCTCGCTCCTCAAGCACCCCGGCTTCACGGCCGTGGGAGTGATCTCGCTGGCCCTGGGCATCGGCGCCAACCTCGCCATATTCAGCTTGGTAGAGCGATTGTTGATGACGTCGCTGCCGGTGCGAGATCCCCAGACCCTGTACCAGGTGGGCAGGATGAAGCCGGAAGGGCTGGAGAACACGCATTCGTATCCTCACTTCGAGACCCTGCACCGCCACACCGACATTTTTGAGGGCGTGCTGGCTTGGTCGCAGTGGAACCGGGAAGTGTTGACGAACGGCCACAAAGAGAAGCTGATGGTCGCTTTCGTAAGCGGCTCTTATTTTCCAGTGCTGGGAATCGATGCACGGATCGGGAGGACCTTCACGGAACAGGATGATCGCCCGGGAGGCGCCAACGTCGCGGTACTCAGCTATGCCGCCTGGCAGAGATTCTTCGGTGGCGCGGCCAATGCAGTAGGACAGTTTCTCGACGTGGAGGGATTCCGGTTCCAGGTTGTGGGTGTTGCGCCTGCCGGTTTCGAGGGGACAGTGATCGGCGAGCCACCCGATGTGATGATTCCTCTGCACGGGAATCTGGCTTTCAATAAGAACGCAATCTCGGCCGAAGGAATGATGTGGCTGCATGCGCTGGTTCGTCTGAAGCCCGGGGTGCCACTCAGCACGGCAAGAACCGTGTTCCGCGAGCGAGGAATCGAACTTGGAAAACCCAAACGCGCGGAACTCGGACGGCTGGATCCTGCTACGGGAGGAGTAATCGAGGACGGCAGCCGCGGGTATTCCGATGTTCGCAGAGAGTTTTCGCAAGCTCTCTTAGTCTTAATGGCATTAGTGGCAGTGGTGCTGCTCATCGCCTGCGCGAATCTCGCCACGCTGTTGTTCGTGCGAGGCGCTGGAAGGGCGGGCGAAATGAGCCTGCGACTGGCGCTGGGTGCCAGCCGCGGTCAACTGATCCGGCAATGGATGACCGAGTGTCTGCTCATTGCCGCGGCGGGGGGCGTCGCCGGGATCCTGCTCGCTCGTTGGATTGTGGATTTATTACTTGTGTTTATTGGGGAAGAAGGCCGGCGCTACCTGCAATTCCACAACGAAAGAAACTGGATCATCGCGGTGGTTCTAACCGTTGCGACCAGCCTCTTATTTGGGCTGCTGCCGGCATTGCGGGCGTCCAACGCAACTCCCGGAGTGACACTCAAGGATTTCCAATCATCCGTGCTGGGGAGAAAACGGCGGCTCGCCAGATGGGTGCTGACGTTGCAGATGGCTGCGTCACTCGTGCTCGTAACCGGCGCCGCGTTATTCGTACGGACGCTGTGGAACTTGAATACCAGCACGGGCGGCGTAGCTCGCTCGGAGGTGGTGTTCGCCAACGTGAGATTTGCCAGGGATGCGGGGCCGCCGGCGGGAACGCTGGATGAGGTGGTGGAACGGCTGCAACGATCCCCGCTGTTCGTGGGAGTGAGTTTAGGTCGTACTCCGCTTGCTGGTGGCCGGAGTTGGTCATGGGCTACCGTGCCGGGCTATACGCCGAGGCCGGTGGAAGACAACATTGTCTATAAGGTAGAAACCGCGCCGGGTTATTTTCGCGCAACCGGCATTCCGTTGCTGGCCGGCCGCGATTTCGAGGAGAAGGAGCGGGTTTGGCCACCTCACGTGACGGTGGTCAGCGAGTCCTTCGCCAAGCATTATTTTGGTGACCGGAATCCCCTCGGCACCAAAGTAAGAGTCTTCCACACGGATGACCAGACTGAAATCATTGGCGTAGCGCGGGATGCCAAATACAGTGCTCTGAGAGAAGTGCCGTGCGACGTGGCCTATTATCCGGGAGTTCGAAGCGTGAACGGGACGATCTTGGCCCGGCCAAAGAACCCGGAGAATCGCGCCGGGGCGATTGAAGAGATTCGAGCCGCTGTGACCGCTGCAACCAAGAACGCCCGGATCAATACCGGCACATTAGAGGACGTGATCCAAAAATCCCTGCGACGCGACCGTTTGGTGGCGCAACTATCGGCCGTGCTCGGAATCATGGGGATCCTCATCGCGGCGATTGGACTGTATGGCGCGATGGCGTATGAGGTGGCACGGAGGGTACGCGAAATCGGTATCCGGATCGCACTCGGCGCGAATTCCTGGCAAATTGTGAGGACCACGATCCGCGAGGCTGTGGTGGTGACCGGAATCGGCGTATTGGTGGGCATCCCCACATCGATGGTCGCCGCGCGACTGATCCAGCCGTTGTTATTTGAGGTTTCTCCGAGCGATCTGACGATCTTCGTGGTTCCGGCGGCGCTGCTCGCCATCTCGGCGCTGCTGGTTGCTTTTGGGCCAGCACGTCGCGCGTCGCGATTGGATCCAGTCCAATCGATACGCTGCGATTGAGGTGCGGTGTTCCACGCTCTCGTTTTTTGAGATCGTCAATCTCGCTCCGAGATAATCACGGCATGGCCTGTGCTACTTTTCTATCCATGCGCCCGTTGCTCGGATTATTCGCCCTCGTTGTCTCCGCCTTCGCCCAAGCACCTGCCACGACCTCGCAACCCATGGACGAGGAGTTCGCCAAGCTGGTCAAGGAATGGACCACCAAGCACGAGTTCATGAGCCCGCTGGTGGACCACCTCCCGAAATCCGGCGCGGTGCCGTCACCGAAAGACGTACTGGGCTACCACATAGGGCAACCAAAAAAGCTCACCTACTACGCCGACATCCTGCGCTACTATCGCGCGCTCGCAGCAAAAACGCCGCGCGTCAAAGTCATGACCATCGGCAAGACCGATGAGGGCCGCGAATGCGTCGTCGTTTTCGTCGCCTCTGACGATTCCATCAAGAATCTCGACGTGCATCGCGCCTACCTCCGCTCACTCGCCGACCCGCGCCGTATCAGCGAAACCGAAGCGCGCGATCTGATCAACAAGACCAAGCCGATTTATCACCTGATGGGCGGATTGCACAGCGGCGAAACCGGTCCCCCCGAAATGCTGATGGAGCTGGTCTATCGTCTCGCCACGGAAGACTCGCCGCTCATCAAAACCATTCGCGAAAACGTAATCGTCAGCGTCACCCCCGTCGCCGAGCCGGATGGCCGCGATCGCTACGTCGACTGGTATTACAAATACAAGATCGACGAAACCGGCGAGCAGGACAGCATGGGCGGCCCGCCCTACTGGGGCAAGTACATCTTCCACGACAACAATCGCGACATCAATTACTCGCAGGTCACCATGCGCACACTGCTCGACTGGTATCTGCAATGGCACCCGCCGATCATGCATGAGCTGCACGAATCCGTCCCGTTTATGTACACCTTCAGCGGGCAGGCGCCGCAGAATCCGACGCTCGATCCGATCCTCTATGCCGAGATGCCCTGGTTTTCGAATTTCGAAATGGAGCAGATGATCAAGTACGGCATGCCCGGCGTATGGACCCACGCGTTTGTCGACATGTGGTCCCCCGGCTACCTGGGATTCATGGCGTCGAATCACAACGGGATGCTGCGGATGTACGAAATTTTTGGCAACGGCGGGGCGAACACGATGCATCGCCGCGTTGCCGGTGGTGGGCGCGGCGG
>DASYPO010000339.1:0-3557 GCA_036006545.1 Bryobacteraceae bacterium | reverse complement strand
AAAAAAATTTTAATGTTCGCTGAAACACTTAACCCTGGGTCCGATCTAACCGTTCGACCAAGAAAAAAAGAGAGTGGAGGTAGGCGCACTATGCTTACCGGGAAGCAGTTCCGGCTGAATGTCGAGACGCTGGGCATCCGGGCGGTGCCGGGCCAAAGGGGGGTTGCCGTTCCGGTTCCCGCCGGTTCAGTGGTGACCGTGGACGCGGGACCCACGCCGATTGATGGCAGGACGATTCTGGTTAATTGGAATGGCCGGCAGCTCATCATGTTCCTGGAGGATGTCCAGGTTCGCGGCGAGGCGGTCGGTGAATCCGAACCGGGCAAGTCGCCGAGCGGAGAAGTCGCGCTGCCCCGTCGATTGTCCGCTTCCGCGTAAATCGCGATACAGATTTGGGTGCTAGAGGTGATTGGTTCAATCGGAGGAACGAACGCCTGGCGCTCTTCGAGGGGAAGGGCGCCAGGCAGGAAGCCGCTTAGAAACTTTACAAATCCACCGGAAACAGGTGGGTCGCGCAGTTGCTCAACCTTTCGATCGGGTTCTTAGACGCTACCCGTTCTTCGGAGGAGGAAAACCCGGCGCTCGTTCCTTGTTGCGAGCACCGGGTTTTTTTCTTGTGCTGCGGCACCGACGGCCAGAGCGCATTTCATTTTCTGAAGAGTTGCTCGAGGTCCTGCCATGGCAGGCAGTTAAGCACGCCGGTTTTTTCGAGGCCGGCTCGGCGCCCCTGATCTATGCCATAACGAATCAAACCGAACTCGCGAGTACTGTGGGCATCCGTTGAAATGGCGATTTTGACGCCGGCGGCCGCGGTTGCGCGGGCATTCTCCGCGGAAAGATCTAGGCGGTCGGGGCTCGAATTGATTTCGAAGAAGCAACATGTGTCTCGCGCGTGCGCGATTACACGGGGGATGTCGATCTCATAGCCAGGACGCTTCAGCAGTAACCTTCCGGTCGCGTGTCCCAGGATGTTGAAGTAGTGATTATCCATGGCCCGAAGAATGCGCTCGGTCTGGTGCTGCTTATCGAGCGCGAACCTGGAATGGATGGAGCAGACCGTGTAGTCAAGCTCGTGCAACAGGTCGTCCGGATAATCCAGCGATCCATCCGCCAGGATGTCCACTTCGGCCGACTTGAGGACGCGGAAGCCGCTCAGCCGCGCGTTGAGCTTATCGATGAAGCGGATCTGCGACCACAAATCCTCGATCGAAACGCCGCGGGCGATTTTTAGACTCTGCGAATGATCGGTGATTCCGAGGTACTCATAGCCGCGCGCTTGCGCCGCCTGGGCCATCTCTTCGATGGAGTTGCCGCCGTCGCTCGAAGTGGAATGGGCGTGCAGCTCGCCGAGAATATCGCTCGCCGTGACCAGGACCGGCAGCGTTCCATTTGCTGCGCGGTCCACTTCGTCGTGTCCTTCACGAAGTTCGGGTTCTATGTAGTCGAGCCCGAATTTTCGATACAAAGCGGATTCGGTCGGGAACGATTCGACGGTTGATTTGGATTGAAAGAGATTACCGGCGACGGAACTGAGCTTGCGCAGATGCAGCTCCGAACCTGTGCACGCGATCATGCGAAAGCCCCAGTCTTCCGCGCTTGCGAGTTGAATCCGTAACAGCAGGCCGGAGGGAAGCGAGAACAGAGCGTGATCCTTCGCGGACGATACCAGTGGCGTTCGACCGCCATAGCGCTGTAGCCGGGAGACCACCGCAGGAAAATCATCGGTCTGGATTACGAAAGCAAGTTCGTCGATGACCTCGACGCGGCGCCGGTACGCCCCGGCAACCTCGGCGCGGCGCACTCCGCAAGGGCCGACCAGAAACTCTTCGATCGCTACGCGAAGATCGTCGGCTCGGTACAGCAGCATTGCCGGCGTCTCGGTCAGTCCCTGGCGGATGTGCTGCGCCATGCGGAGCCCCAGGAGTTTTTCGATCTCGCCGCTCTCCAGCCTTGCATGCAGCTCTTCGACTGAGGAAATGCCGAGCTTCTTGTACACGCGCATTACACGTTTCGGATCGAGCCGCGGATAGGAGCTAATACTAAGCAGCTCCGGACTGGCCTGCGCACGCAGCTTGTCCAGCTTGCCCAAGCTTCCGGTCAGAACGATTTCGCGAATTGCGCTGGCGATGGCTTCGCCGATTCCGGAATAACGGGTGAGGTCGGCGTCGTCGCGAACGAGTTCTTCGACGCTCTCCGATAAGTTGCGGATTTTCGCCGCCGCACGATGATACGCCTTAATCTTCCAAGGATTTTCTTTCTGCGTGGAGAGCAACTGCGCGAGACTAGCCAGCCGATCGGCAATCTCGGCATTGCTCAAGATCGCGGGCGATGTGTCTTTAGCGCGAGCGTTCATGGCCGTTTCGCGTTGCTTTACCGGGCCGCAAGTTTGCGAGCCGAAGCGACCTGGAGGAAAGCACTTTAGCCGCGTCGATTGCGCGGATGTGGTCGACCGCCTGCCGATGCTCACGGGTGCTCCGCGCGGCACAGCAGTCGGAAGGGACGATGATTTCGAAGTCGCGCATATTGGCGTCGTGCGCGGTACAGAGAATGCAGCTATTGGTGGCGAGTCCCGAGAGAATCAGAGAAGTAGCGCCCAGTTCGTAGAGCAGCACGTCCAGCGGCGTCTTATAGAACGCCGAGTGCATGGGCTTGAGTACGAAATAATCTTCGTGGTCGGAACGCAGTTGCTCGACGAAGCGCTTGCCGGGGGCTTCGGGCCGCAGGCAATACTCCAGCAACTCCGCGGCGTCCGATCGCCATTGCCCGAAGTTGTCGTTCACATAAATGGTCGGAATGCGCGCTTCGCGAGCCCGTTGCTTCAATCGCGCGAGCTTCGGAGCGATGGGCAAGGCGTGCCGCAGCACCTGCTCGCCGTCGGGAAATTCGAAGTGATTGATGACATCGATAAGCAGGAGCGCCACTGGGGACTTGTGACGGACCGAGCCGGTGGGCATGCGTTTATGCCTCCTTAACGGAAGGCAGACGCTGTCCCGGAGGCGACTTCATCGGTTTCTTTTTCGCAAGTCGCTGCAGAACGTCCTTGATCGAAAACTGGCTGGCGGATTCCAGTTCCTTTAGCTCTGCCCATTCGAGTGGCAGTGCGACTGGCGCGCCCGGGCGCGCGCGTACTCCGTAGTCGGCGATCGCTGTCGCGGTGTAATCGTTGCGAAAGTAATCGATGAAAATCTTACCCTCGCGTTTTGCCTTGCTCATGGTGGCGATGTACGCGGCAGGTGTGGCTTTCACCATTTCCTGGGCGACCGAGGCGGCGAAGGACTTAGCTTCGGCCCACTTGTTTTTACCGGCGAGCGGAACGGTTACGTGAAGCCCTTTTCCGCCCGTACACTTGAGCGTCGATTCCAGTTTTTTCTTGCGGAGCCGTTCCCGCAAATCCTGGGCAGCGAGCTTGACCGCTTCGAACGGAACGTCGGGCGCGGGGTCGAGATCGAAAATCAGCCGGTCGGGATAATCGATCGCGTCAACCGACGCGCCCCAAGGGTGAATCTCGATCGCGCCCATTTGGATAATTTCCAGCAGGCCCTTTTCGTCCTCGATAT
>DASYPO010000338.1:0-7902 GCA_036006545.1 Bryobacteraceae bacterium | reverse complement strand
AAGTCGTAGCTGAAGTCATACACCTGGCGTCCATTGAAGTTGATCGAATTGTCGGAGCAATGGCAGCGGAACGGACCGTCCACCATGTATTGCAACAGCCCGCCTTCCTGACGGACCTCCAGCTTCAGTTCCTTGCGCGCGATCGCCAGCCGATCTTCGGAACGCCCCCGAAAGGAATGCGCAATCTCCAACTCGACGTCAGCGCCGGTTCCGGCGGTCACTTCAATGGTGCCGCTCACGTTATCGATAATCAGCTCGCGCACTCCCGAGTAAGTCTTGCGCTCGGTGCCCTTGTCTTCGAGCTGGGCCAGCGCCGGAAGCGCTGCGATGACCACAATCAGAAGCACTTGTCTCATGTTGATCTCTTTCATTGAAGTCTCTCGATGGCCCGCTCCGCTCGCGCCCGCACTGGCTGAATGAGGGCGCCGTCCGCGCTCAGCTTGCGCAGTTCCGGCACCGCTTCCTTGTCCCTCAAATCCACCAACAGATCGATCAGCGCCATCTGCACCATGGGCGAGATCTGCCGCGGAATCGATTGCAGCACGCCGTTGCGCGTAACCGGACTGGCTCCGAAGGTGTGCAGAGCGTCCACCGCCTGCATCCGCACATTGATGATCGGATCGGTGTTGATGGTCCTGAGCAGCGCCCCGAGCACTTCGGTGTCCGACGATTCCGCCCGATTCGCGAAACTCACCCCCCGCAGCCGCTCGCTGGGCGATTGGTTCTGCATCAGCGACAAGGCCACCATCTGCCGCATCCCGCCGATTTCGTCGCGAAGTGTTGCGATCTCGCTCGCGGCGTCGCGCTTGTCGTTCTTATCCACGCCGCGCATCCCATATCCGACGCTGACGCCGATGACTAACAATGCAAAACTCAACCCCATCTGAAATGCCGGCTGCTTGGGCCAGAATGCGGCGAGCTTCTGAATCCAGCTCCCGCTCTTCGACGAAGCCTCGAGCCCGTGCCGATAGGCCCCCAGCGTTTCGTAGAAGCGCGTGCGCAGATTCGCGCTCGGCTCCTCCGCCGGCAGCAGAGACAATCCCCGCCACAGTGTTCCCAACCGCTCCGATTCGGCGCGGCAACCGGCGCACATCGCCAGGTGCCCCTCGAGCGCCAGCTCCTGGGTCTCGCCCAGCGTCTGGCTCCAGTACTCGGATAGAAAAACTTTGGATTCGTCGCAGGTCATGACGCGATTTCCTTTTCGAGCGCAAAATACGTCTGTTCCAGCGCACGCATCGCCCGATACACGCGCACCTTAACCGTTCCTACTTCGCAACTCAACACCGTCGCGATTTCTTCGTACTTCATTCCCTGGAAGCGCGCCAGCACCAGCAGCTCGCGCTTGTCCTGCGGCAGCCGCTCCAGCGCCCGCTTCAGCAGCGCCAGGTTCTGATTACTAGTCGCCGATTCCTCCGGCCCCGGCGCGGTAGAAACCGGTTCCGTCTGCCGCTCGCCAATCTCGTCGATCCCGATCACTTCCGCGCGCCGCTTCTGCGCGTTATCGATACTCGCGTTGCGCGCGATCTGGTACATCCACGCCGTGAACGACTGCTGCGGATCGTAACTTCCCCGGTAGCGCAGCATGCGGAAGAAAACATCCTGCACAAGATCTTCCGATAGCTCCCGATTACGATTCATAGACACGAAGTAACGAAACAACGAACGATGATGCCGCTCGAACAATACGGCCAGCTTGGAGACCTCGCCGGCCCCGACCGCCGCCATCAGACTGTTGTCCGTCGAATTCAGATTCGTTCTCACGCTTCGTTAGGGTTTACCGGCTTGTAGTGAAAAGGTTACGATGACGGCAAGCATGCTCTTCGCCCTCCCGGCCGTGTGGCTGGCCTGCGCCGTGGCGGGTTATCTGTATTCCCAACAACAGGGTATCCCCGCGTGGATGTTTCGCGCCGCGATCGGGGCCATTCTACTCGAAATTACGTTCTATTACGTGATGGGCGTCGAGGCCCTACGGACCCGCCTCGAACGGCTGCCGCCCGTAGGTGTAGGTGTGCTCCTGACGCTGGCTGCCGCGGCGCCCTACATATTGGCTTCGTTTGGTTTTCACAGTTTTCGTTGGTCGTCCTTAGGCTGGATCGTTCTGCTGGCCGGATTGGCTTCGTTTTGGTTTATTGCCCTCCCCAAACGCCCGGTTTTCGATCTCCTCTTCCTCGCGATGGCCGCCACCGTAATGCTGCTTCGAGTATTCCACCCGATATATGGTGCGGAGCCGCATCCCAAGCTCCCGCTCGACGCCCTCGGTCAACTGATGTGGATTCGGACCTGTGTTTTCTCCATGTTAAGCATCCGGCGGATGAAAGGCGTGGGGTTCGGATTCTGGCCGAAGGCACGTGAATGGAGGATCGGCGTGACGTTCTTCGTCTTGCTGATTCCGGTCGTGGCTGCGATCGCCTGGCTGATCGGCTTCGCACGGCCGCACCTGCCGACGGGCGGCTGGCAGAAGACCAGCGTCCTCGCGCTGGCGACGTTTTTCGGGATCCTGTGGGTGGTCGCGCTGGGCGAGGAGTTCTTCTTTCGGGGGCTGTTACAACAATGGTTCGGGGCGTGGATGCGGAGCGAGGCGGCGGGGCTGATCGCCGCATCGATCGCGTTCGGCATGGTTCATCTGTGGTTCCGCGCGTTTCCGAATTGGCGCTTCGCGCTGCTGGCCGCGGTAGCGGGGGTATTTTACGGACTGGCCTTTCGTCGCGCGCGAAGTATTCGTGCGTCGATGGTGACACATGCGCTGGTCGTCACCACCTGGCGGGTGTTTTTTTGAACGTAAGATCGATCGCTGCGTCACGACTACCCAGGCTCCTGATTGGTACTCCGCTTGGCGCCCATCCCTCGATTTCGACGGGATCGACTATGGCGCGGGCGGCATCGAACTTCTCCAATCGCAGGACCTGCCAAAAAAACAGGTCGGCTATGCAGTAGACGGTGACGGACACTCGCTTGTCGGAACTGGGCAAGGAGATTGGCGATCCGAATGGGTCGTCATTGGTCATGAGACCGCGTGCGGCGACCCGATTTTCGCGTCGCAAAAGAACCCACACCCAGTCTTCCATGCCACACACGGAGAGGGCGTTTGGGAACCCGCACTGATCGCGCCTTCCCTCGAGATCTTCCGTCGTTGCTTGGAAGTCTTCCGGCGATTTGCACACGGTAGGAGTTGTCCGGTTGACCTCGAAGCGAATCCAACTTCAGCGGAAGAGCAATCACAATTCCTCGCAGAAATCAGGCAGCTCACTGCCGAAGACCCGGGGGCGTGGGGTTTTTGGGCGGTTCAGGCTGAGATCGACGCGGACGGCCGGAGTCGCTAAACGTAACGCGTCCGCGAGGCTCTAAATCTGGCCCTATCCCCCACGGACAGATAAACTGAAATAGAATGCGCCACGCCATCTGCAACGAGATCGTCGAGGGTTGCACTTTCCCCGCTGCCGCGCCCGAAATCCTCTAATCCCATGTCTGAACCGACTGACGTTGTCGTTGTCGAGATCCCTGCCCGCATCGCCGACCTGGCGTTTCGTATCGCCGTTCCGCGTGACTGGAACCTTCCAGAGCTTCCAGCGGAAGAAGTGGATTTCAGTTCGCCCGGAACATTCTTTCCCCTGATGCTGGCTGTCGCGCCATGGGCGGCGGTGGTCCTTACGGTTGCTGCGCGGCCTGGGTTTGAAAATGGAACGCTGCAGGATTGGAGCCTGTTCCTGCTGGATTCGCAAGGCATTCGGCCCACCGCGTTCGGTCCAGCCGCGATCGGCAATCTGCAGGGGTTGGCCGGTGTCGGACGTCAGCAGCAGGAAGACACCTGGCTCGAAGTAAGGTTCGCATTCTTCGAGGACGGTGGACGCCTGGTGTATCTCGGGCTGCTCGCGCCCGAAGCGATCAGCGGGTCATTGGAACCGGTGTGGACGACCGCGCTCCAAAGCTTCGTGGTGGAGAGACCTCAGGGGCAGAACGTACCACTGGGTCCCGGTGAAGGAATCGCTCCCGAGCCGGTGGCCGATGCGGATTCCGCTCCGACGGTCGAGGCTAACGCGGCAACGGGCCCGGCAGAACCGATCGCTTCGCAAGAACCCGCGTCGCCCCAGGCCGCATCGCCCCAACCTAGGCAATTCACGGAATCGGACCTGGGTCATTATGCGAAATCGAACGACTTGAACACGTTGGATCCGGAAAATCCGATTAACGCACGGCTCCGCGATCAGGGCGTCGGATTTGTGCCGAACGTGCTGGAAACGGATCAGGAAGCCAAAACCGCCAGGCTCGGCGCGGGTGCGATTCAGGCTCTGATCCGGGTCGCGTTGGGTTGGCATGTGATCGACGACGGACGCCGGACCATGGTGCTGGATCCGGATGGGAAAATTCAGATCAATCTGAGCGTGATCCTGAAAGAAGGCCGGAACATCGACCAGATTCTGGACGACATTCAGACACAGACCGCTCAGGACTACGCGAACCCACAGTTTCTGCGGGCACAGGACGGGGGAATTTGGGGGCTCGCGATCCGCGGCATCGTGGTGAACAATGAGCCCGTCGAACAGGTCCATATGCTCACGACCTGGGGGAAGGATTCGGCAATGCTGCGCGCGCGCGTGACCTCCGATCCGCAGTCCATGCGATTCGCAGCAAACTACGCGGACCTCATTCTGAAAAGTGCGGACTACGGCCATCGGGAGAATGATAACGACGCGGATTCTGAACAACCAGACACTCCCACCGGCGGGCCGCAGGATTCTTCTTCCAATGAACCCGAGTGGATGCGTCGCGCACGACAATTGGAGCGCGAAGATCGGTTGGAGGAAGCGGAGCAAGTGATCCGCGATTCGATTCCGTCGCTGCATTTTGCCATTGCGACGGCCGAAATGTACCGCACCCGGTGGATCCGTCTCCAGGAAAGCGATTCTGTAAGAGCGGGCGAGGCCCGCAAGCAAGCCGCGCATTGGGCGTACACTTACGCGTCCTTCGCCACTAGCGGCGGCGAGGGGGAAGCGCTGTCACAGGAGCGTGACGACTTCCTGCGCCTGCTGGGACCTGAGCCACTGGAATGAGAATCCATGTGAACCACCGGTTGTGTCCTCTCCAGACAAAATCCGGCCTGTCCCCCACGGACGGATAAACTGAAATAGAATGCGTCACGCCATCTGCAACGAGATCTTCGAGGGCTGGACCTTTCCTGCTGCCGCGAAGGCAATCCGTGCGGCGGGCTACGAAGGCATCGAGATCGCGCCCTTCACGCTCGGCGACAGTCCCGCGCAGATCAGCGTAGAACAACGCCGCCAGATCCGTTCGACCATCGATTCCGAAGGACTGAAGTTCGTCGGCCTACACTGGCTGATGGTTTCGCCGAAAGGTCTGCACGTCACCACACCTGACCGGGCGCTGCGCGAGCGAAGCTGGCGGCACATCCGCGAGCTGATCGACCTCGCGGCCGATCTCGGCCCGGGCCGCGCACAGGAAAACGGCGTAATGGTGTTCGGATCGCCCAAGCAGCGATCGACCATCGATGGTTCGACCGTCGCGGAAGCCACCGCGCGTTACGTCGAGGGCCTGGCCGACGTCGCTGGGCACGCGCTCGAGCGTCATGTCACCATCCTGGTCGAAGCGCTGCCGCGGAATCAGTCGGACGTGGTCAACTCACTCGACGAAGCTGCGGCGATCGTGCGGCAGATTGCGAGCCCCGCCATTCGCACCATGTTCGATACGCACAACGCCGTCGATGAGACTGAGCCGCACGCCGCACTGGTCGAGAAGTATTTCGACCTGATCCGCCACGTGCACGTCAACGAAACGGACGGGAAGCATCCCGGCATGGGCGATTACGATTTCAAGCCCGTGCTGGCCACGCTGCGGCGATTGAATTACCAGCGCTGGATTTCGCTCGAGTCGTTCGATTTTTCGTTCGGCGCGGAACGCATCGCGCGTGAGTCCATCGAATATCTGAACGGAGAAATAGCGCGCGCCGCGGCCTAAGCCGGTGCTGCGACGACAAGAATGCCAAAGTATGTAGTTACCGGCGGGGCCGGATTTATCGGATCGGGACTGACGCGGCTGCTTACCGGCGATGGTCCGGTTGGCGTCATCGACAATCTGCTGACCGGCCATGCCCACAATCTCACGGGCGTCAGTGGCGCCACACTTCACCATGCCGACATTCGCGATTATGCGGCGATTGCGCCTCTAATCAGAGGTGCGGACGTCGTGTTTCATCTGGCTGCGATTCCTTCGGTGCCGCGTTCGATCGACGATCCCGCGCCTTCGCACGAAGTGAATATCGACGGATCCTTCAACGTTTTTCGCGCGGCGGCGGAAGGCGGCGTGCGGCGAGTGGTGTACGCGGCGTCATCGTCCGCGTACGGCGATAGTGAAGTGCTCCCCAAGGTCGAAAGCATGCTGCCGCGGCCCAAGTCGCCCTACGCGGTGCAAAAACTCCTGGGGGAATATTACGCCTCGACCTTCCACTCCTGCTTCGGACTCGAGACCGTCAGCCTGCGATTCTTCAACGTTTACGGACCCCGGCAGGATCCGTCCAGCGCCTATTCGGGCGTGCTGTCCCTGTTCATGAAGTGTGTGCTTGCACGCACCCCGCCGACTATTCACGGGGACGGTGAGCAATCCCGGGACTTCACTTATGTAGAGGACGTGGCGGAGTTGTGCTTCAAAGCCGCACGCACACCCGCCGCCGCCGGGAAAATGTACAACGCGGGCAACGGCGGCCAGTTTACTCTCAACCACGTCTGGAAATTGCTGCAGGAAATGGAAGGCGTGAACATCCCGGCACAATATGGGCCGCCTCGCGCGGGGGACGTTCGCGATTCGCGTGCCGATACCCGGCTTGCGGTCGCAGAACTAGGGCACGCCCCGCGTTTTTCGCTGGAAGAAGGATTGAAGAGGACCCTCGATTGGTACCGCCAGACGATCTAGGCGGCGGAATCCGAGGCGGCCGCCCGCCCATGCGCGGCAGTTCGGTGCGACGCGCTCGTCCGGCGAATCCGAGTGCTCCTGCACCGGCGCCCTCGCCGCTCCGATCCACGCCGTCGGCCAGTACTCCGACCGCCGGGCGGAAGCTGCGCGTACTCTTTGTTTGTATCGGAAATTCCTGCCGCAGCCAGATGGCGGAAGCGCTCGCCAAAGCCTACGGCAGCGACATTCTGGAAGTGAGTAGCGCTGGCTTGAGTCCCGCCGCGATCATCGCGCCGCTCACCCGCCAAGTGCTCGCGATGCGGCACCTGAGTATCGAAGGCCAGTTTCCCAAGGACCTCGAAATGGTCACGCGCAATAACGCCGCTCAGCCGTTCGACGTCGTCGTGAATATCAGCGGAATGCCCCTGCACCCGCTCGGGCAGCGTCAGATCGATTGGAAAGTGCAGGATCCGATGGGTCACCCGGAATCGGTTCATCGCGCGGTCGCCGATCAACTGGAGGGGTTGGTAATGCGCCTGATCCTCGAACTGCGCCAGGGGATTTGAGCGAGCGGCTACTGCTGCTTCTTCACCGGCGGCAAAATGATTTCGCGCGGTCCCTCATCCAGTCCGATGATGCGAATGATCTGAGGAGCTTCCGGCTTGGGCGGATCTGGAATTCGCGGAGGCGGATTTTCCGTCGCGGCTCGGACGGATGCCGGAATCGGCGGCGGCGCGGCGGCAACCCTAGAGGGCGCTTCGGCAACCATCGGCGGCGGCGCGGCGGCAACCCCAGAGGGCGCTTCGGCAACCATCGGCGGCGTTGCGGCAACCACAGGCGACTCGCGCCATCCGGCGGCTAGCTGTTCACGGGAAACGTCCAGCGCCAAAACCACACTCGATTCCGCCACAGCCACTTGCAGCCCCCGCGCAATCGCCGGAAGCGACGGGATGGATTTTCGTAACTCGCCAGCCACCCCGGAAGCATCGTCAGCCGATCCCG
>DASYPO010000337.1:0-12151 GCA_036006545.1 Bryobacteraceae bacterium | reverse complement strand
TCGTGGGGCTGCTGGCCGCCGATTTCGCACTGTATCTGGTCACAACGGCGGAACTTTCCTGGCACCTGAATACGTCCAACAGCCGAGTGATCCTGCAAGTGTGGCCGGCGATTATTTTCGTGGCGTTTCTGATGTTGCGGCCTCCCGCTGAGCCAATGCCGGCAGCAATCAAACCATCTAAAGGGTCGGCGCGCAAATGATTTTCCCCACGCTGGGCCTCGTGCTGCTACTGGCGCAAGCGCCGCCCAACGTGGCTTCTGAAGTTCGGCAACTGGTCGGAATCGCGACAGGCCTGCGTGCCGAATACTCGGCCGACATTCTGCTGCGGCTGATCGAGACCGGCAAGATTCCGGATCGCAACTTGAGGCTTCATCTGCTGGAACAAGTGTTTCAGTCCGCGCCGCAAGCGCTCGCGCCGTTCCCGATGACGGATGTAGCTAGCAAGGGCGACACGCTTTCGAGGAGATTGAGCGAAGCGCATCGCCAACGGCTCGACACGCTTTCGATCCAGCTTCGAGTGGTCGACGCGCTGCTGAAGGACGATCCCAGCAAGGCGCGCGCGACGTTCGCACAAATCCCTCCGCTCGCGCTGCCCCGGAGTGGTTGCGAGCACCCGATGGTGGCGGACGTGGCGGAGTTCTACATCGTTCTTCGCGAACTGTTTGACGGATCCAATCCAGCGCTGCTCCGGGATCGAATCGCGGAAGTGAACTCAGTTCTGCAATTGAGGCCCGTGTTGGATTTGCTGGAGATGACAAAGCTGCCGTCAACGGTTTTTGACACTCTCACGAATGTGCTCGTAAACCAGTTGAAGACCGTGACCGGCACAACTCGGGAGTGGCATGCTGCCGCTCCCGGAGACTTCGAGGATTGGATTGAGCGCATCCGTAGGATTGAGATCCGCCGTGGTCAGTATCAAAGGGCACTTTATTCCGTGTGGCGCGGTTTCGGGCGTCCTTGTCCAGACTCTCTGGCGAAGGTCGAGCCCGTCGAAGTCCCGCAAAGATTGTCCGACCTCCTCCGCCCCCTCTACTCCAGCCGCGATCCGCGCTTCGAAAAAATCAGCGGCGTCGGACCCGAAGCCTGGGAAATCAGCGCCACACGATTTCTGGATGAACTCGCAGGCTACACCACTGCGACGACCTCCGAGGAAACTCGCGTGTTCGAAATCAAATCGACGCTGTACCTGACCGCCATCGACAATCTCCCCGAAGGCAGGCTGCTCGACCGCGCGCGCGTCGACCATCTGCAATTCCTGCGTCTCAACGCGCTCCAATCGAAGAATCCTCTGCAATGGCTGGCGCAGTTGAAAGCGTTGCTGCATTTCACGCGCGAAACCGGCGGCCTACGAATGCTGGACGCGATGAAGAGGATCAACGATCCCGTAATCGTCGCCTACGCGCTGTTGGAATCGATCGCACCACAACCGCCCGTTTAGGAAAGTGATTACGGGCGCTTACGCGGCGTTGCGTCGCCCGGCACCAAGCCCAGCGCCCACTTAATCGCCTCGCGATACATATGCTGCACGTCGGGACGATCCCATACTTCTTCGCGATGCCCGAAGGTCGAATAAAAGATCCGACCCTTGCCATAATTCCGCGCCCACGCCACCGCGAAGTCTTTGTCCGTGCGCTTCACGCCCTTCTGGTCGAGATTGATTTTGGTCTCGTCCAGCCGCGCCAGCACACGCACCTTGTCGCGCGAAAAAATATCGCTGGGTTGATAGATTTCGTCTTTCATCACAAAGGCCGACGGGAAGAGCTGCATGCCCGGAAACATCTTGTCCTCGACAATGATCGGCGCGTCGAACTGATTCCAGGGGTGGTTGTCGAAATACGCGCCCATCATTTCGCCGAATTCCGGCCACTTGTACCAGGTGTCGATCGCTGAGTGTCCGCCCACGATGCCTTTGCCGTCGTCGCGCACGAACGAAAGCAGCGACGCTTTCTGCTCATCGGTCATCGGCAGCTCGCCGGTGGTGTACAGGAAGATCGCGTCGAAATAATCGATGTTCTTCGCGTTCTTCCCGAGCTTCTTCTTGGTGAGCAGTTCGGTGTCGGTCTTGATGAAGGTATCCCACAATCCGGAATCGTGGCCCAGCTTCCAAATGGTGGCGAGGCCGTTCGAAACAGTGTCGTGCTGATATCCCTCCACCGCGCCGATCGCCAATACGCGTTTCTTCCGCGGCGTGTCGGGACCTTTCGTCGCTTGCGCCGAAACCAACGTCGCGGCCAGACTCAGGAGAAAGCAAGAGCGCAGTAGTTTCATGGTTTCCAATCCGCTGTGAAGATGTTGAATTCGTACCGACCGGTAGATTTATAGCTGGATGCGAAGACCAGCTTCTTTCCATCCGGCGAAAACTCGGGGAACGATGTGAACCCGCCGAACTCCGTCACCTGTTCGAGACCGGAGCCGTCGGGATTGATCAGGTACAACTCGAAATCGCGACCGTCGCACTTGTGTTTGTTGGACGCGAACAGAATCTTTTTTCCGTCGGGCGTGAAGGTGGGCGCGAAACTGGCACAGCCGAAGCTGGTGATCGCCTTCTGATTTTTTCCGTCGCCATCGGCCACGAAGAGCTCCATCTTCATCGGCTCGGTAAGGTTGTCTTTTAGCAATTCGCGTGATCGCCTCAGTTTCTCCGGCGTATCGGGGCGATGTGCACGCCACACCATTTTCGATCCGTCGCGCGAAAATACGGCCCCGCCGTCGTAACCCTCGGGCTTGGTGATCTGCTTTTTCTCGGACCCGTCTTCCTTCATGGTCCACAGATCCAGATCGCCCGATGCGAGCGAAGTGTAGACGATCTTCTTCGTTTTCCAGTTAACCGTCGCCTCGGCATCATAGCCCGGCGCGCTGGTCAGTTTCTTGAGATTCTTGCCGGTATCGTCGGCCAGAAAAATGTCGAAGCCCGGATATACGGCCCATACGTAACCTTTGCTGCGATCCGGCGGGGCGGGGCATGCGTCGCCCGATTCGTGCGTCGACGCGTACACGATATGCTTGCCGTCGCCCAGAAAATATCCGCACGTCGTTACGCCCTTCCCGGTCGAGACCATGTGCTGGTCGGTGCCGTCGGCGTTCATAATATAAATCTGGTCGCACTTATTGCCGTCGCGGGTGGATTGGAAAATCAGCCGCTTCCCGTCCGGCGACCAATACGATTCGGCGTTCTGGTTTCCGCCGCTGGTCAGTTGTTTGAGATTCGCCAGATGTTTGCCCTGGCCCCAGCACGCCGGAAGCAGAACGGCCAATACAAGAAGCGCCTTCATAAGGGACTATTGTAGTATCGCCTCAAGGCGTTCCCAAATGAGGCTGAGCCGAAAATGAAACTGGGGCCGGATTGAAACTCGGGATAGATTTCGGGACAACTCGCATTGTGGTGGCCGCCGCCGACCGCGGAAACTATCCGCTTTTGTCTTTCGAGACGGCCGATGGCGTGTTCGAATGGTTTCCTCCGCTGGTCGCGGTCCGCGGGTCGGAACGTCGCTACGGTTGGGACGCCTGGCACGCACAGGGTGAACCCGGCTGGTTGGTGTTGCGATCGCTCAAGCGCTACCTCGAAGATGCCGGCCCCGAAACGATGCTCGAAGTTGGCGGCGTGAATATCCCGCTGACGGATCTGTTGCACGGCGTGACCACGGCATTGCGTGACGCGATTCGAGCGCAGGCGGGCGCTCGGGCGAAGCCGGACGAGCCGCTCGAAGTCATGCTGGGAGTCCCCGCGAACGCGAACAGTAACCAGCGCTTCCTCACGGTCGACGCGTTTCGCCGCGCTGGATTTTCCGTGCTCGGCTTGCTCAATGAGCCGTCGGCCGCGTCCATCGAGTTCGGCCATAAGCAGCGCGACGCGATGGGTCGCATCCTTATATACGATCTCGGCGGCGGTACTTTCGACGTTTCGCTGGTGGAAAAAAGCAGTCAAACTCACACCGTGCTTGCGTCGGAAGGAATTTCGACGCTGGGAGGCGACGATTTCGATCAGATCCTGGCGGAAATGGCCGTGGGCGGCGAAGCCTTGCGTTTGATGAACGACGGCGAGTTGTTTCGGCTGGAAGAAGAATGCCGCCGTCAGAAGGAAACGCTGCATCCTAATTCGCGGAAGATCGTGATCGACCTGGACGTGGTGCGCGAGGACATGGGCGAGACCAGCATCCCGGTCGCGGATTTTTACGATCGCTGCCGCCCGCTGGTGGAGGCGACGCTCGAAGCAACCATGCGCCTCGCGGCTGACGAAGAACTGGAGGCGCTGTACGTCACCGGCGGCGCCAGCGAGCTTCCTCTCGTGTCGCGAATGCTGCGCGAAGAATTTGGGCGCAAAGTGAAGCGCAGCGAATACACCCGCTCCGCCACCGCGATCGGGCTCGCGATTCAGGCCGGTTCCGGCTACACACCGGCGCTGCGCGAAATGTTCACGCGCGATTTCGGCGTGTGGCGCGAAGCAGACGCCGGCCGCCGCATGGTCTTCGATCCCATCTTCCCGCGCGGCACGCGACTCCCCGGTCCCGGCGAGCCGCCGCATGCGGTGAGTCGGCGCTATCAGCCGGTCCACAACGTCGGTCATTTTCGCTATCTCGAAGCCAGTCACATCAACGGCGACGATCAGCCCGCGGGCGATTACACGGTGTGGGACGAAGTTCTGTTTCCCTTCGATCCCGTGCTGGCCGATCAATCCGCGCTCGACGCGGTTCCGGTCCTGCTTAGCGATCGCGCGGCCATTCAGGAAGTAGAGGAAGTGTATGAGTGCGACTCGGCCGGTTCGGTCGCGGTCAGCATTCACAACCTCACCGCGCACTACAAGCGCGATTACAAGCTGGGTCGTTGGAGCGCGAAACCCGCCGTTGTTAAAGCGTCGGCACGGCGCGGCGTCGGTGCCAAGAAAAGAAAAGCCGGTAAATGATCGACCTTCAAGCCGCCGCTGTTTACGATTTGGGGCAGTCGTACTTTCCGGGCATGCCGCACTATCCGGTGCATCCGCCGTTTCTGTTCGGACTTACGAAACGGCACGGAGAAGTCGTGGGGCCGGCCGGCGGGAGTTCGGCGGCGGAGGCGATCACGTTGGGCGGCCACGTGGGCACGCACATCGACGCGCTGTCCCATTTTTCGTGCGACGGAAAGTTGCACGGCGGAATCGCGCCGACGCAGTCTTATAGCACCGGCGTGCAGGAGCACGCAGTGGAACATGTCGCTCCGATTCTGCGACGCGCCGTGCTGTTCGACGTCGCGCGGCTCACCGGCGCCGATACGTTGGCCGCCGATTTCGAGATCACGCCGGAGCATCTTGCGGCGTGCGGTGTGGAACCACCTGCGGGCGGAATCGCGCTGATCCGCACCGGCTGGGCGAAATTCTGGAACGACCCGAAGCAGTTCATCTTCGGCGGCAGCGGCGTCGTGGTTCGCGGACCCGGCCCCACGCTTCAAGGAGCGCAGTGGCTCAGCTCGCGCGGATTATTCGCCGCCGGATCGGATACAGTTTCCTTCGAGCGGGTGCCGTCGAACATGGAGGTCCACGTCCACTTGCTTGTGGAAAAAGGCATTCATATCATCGAATGCCTGAACCTCGAAGAACTCGCCGCCGCCGGCGTGAAAGAATTCTGGTTCGTTGCATTGCCGCTGAAGATTCGGGGCGGAACCGGTTCCCCGATCCGCCCGATCGCCCTGCTCTAACCTGCTGCTTTCATCCTCCGTCCGATCTCTTCTGGCGACACATCCTCAACGTGTGTGCAGATCATCCAGGTGTTGCCATTCGAATCTTTCACCATACCGCTGCGATCGCCCCAGAACTGCGTCGAGATTTCTTCGATCGCGACCGCACCCGCGGCAACGGCTTTCTTGTAAGTCGCGTCGACGTCGTCGACATACAGAAACATTCCCGTCGGTTTCGCGGGGCGCTCGGCGCTACTCTGCGCGAACATCACTCGCGACGTGCCGATCACGGCTTCGGCGTGACGAATACTTCCGTCATCGTTACGCATGATCTCGTAGTCGTTGACCTGTGCCCCGAACGCCTTCTGGACGAAGCTCATCAGCGCCTCCGCGTCTTTCGCGGTGAGGTACGGAGTGACGGTGTGATAGCCGTCGGGAATCGGTTTTACTTTGCTAGGCATGCCCGATTTTCCGTCAGGCACGGCCGCCGGGGATTGTAAAAAACCGACCTTTTAAGGCTGACTCAGCGGCGGAGCGCTGAAGTGAAACTCGGGATTGTGCACTACGCCAGTCGGCTCGACCAACGCGGTCGCGACAAATCCCGGTTGTTGCGGCGATCCGAAACGCAGATCGATCAGTTCGACGATCAATCCATCGGGGTGCGGTGTGAGTTTCCAGAAAGGAAGCTGCGAGAAATTCGCAAACACCTGAAAGGGTCGCGTCTTGCGGGCCGCGTCCATGGCGGGGCTCTTCTCGGCCGGATAATCGATACGACCGTCGGTGGGATCGAAGTCGCGCGACAGATCCACCGGGACCAACACCACAAATCCTTCGCCTTCGACGATGCCTCTCCAGCGCAGCGGGTTCAAGCGAACCGGCGTGGCAGTGGTGCGCATGGGCAGCGCGCCGTTGTACATGTGCGACTCGAGCACATTCAGCGCGCGTTCGTGCGCCGCCCATCGCGCCGCGTCGTAGATCCCCAGCGCCGAGAGCGCGAAGATGGCCCAGGCGCGACTGGGCCCGCTGCCGCGTCGCCGCGATGCGACCTCGTCGGTCACTAGCTTCGCCACCCACGGCGCCCCCAAACAGAACAGCAGCAGCGTCAGAATCCACGGATCTATCACATCGGTGATATCGAGTCGCAGCCATCTCGAAGAAAATGGCAGCAGCATTCGTATTCCATAAATGTTGGTCCAATCCAGCAGCAGGTGACCCAGCACGCACAGCAGCGAGCACAAATACGCGCGCCCGCAAAAGCGCCATACCGCCAACATCGGTAATAGCGCCATCACCGGCGCGGCGACCAGCGCGTGCGTGTATCCGCGATGCGCGTCGAGATAGGCAACGCTTCCGCCGAGCGCCGTTACGATGTCGATATCGGGGATGTTCGAAGCCAGCACCATCAGCAGCCCGATGCGCGGCGTGGTGCCCCCCAAGCCGGTGCGCGAGAGCATCAAGCCCACCAGCGAATGGGTGATGTTATCCATACAGCTCGGGGATTAGCAGTGTCAGCGCGTCCGGCACGATCTCGAAACTCACCGGTGCGACACCGATGTATTCGCCGTCGATCTGCGTATGCGCCGACCCCGCGAACTCCACCCGAGTGGCGCGCGCGGAACGCACTCCGCGCATCTTCAGAACTCGCCTCGACGCGACCCCCAGCATGTACCAAGCGTATCGCAGCGGGTTTGAGCCTTCGAACCACACCACCTCGAAATCGTGCTTTAGCAGCGACGCGCCGCTGGCGATTTCCATGTCGCCGCCGTAGTTGCGCACGCGGCTCGCCAGCAGAAATCCGCAGCGATGCGTCTCTCCGTTGATGCGCACTTCAAGCGGTGCGACCAGCCGAGTGAACTGCGCGAAGCCCGCCGTCCAGTACGCCAGCTTTCCGGCGCGACGCTTGAGATCGGGATTCACATCATTGACGATTCTCGCGTCCAGGCCTGCCCCGCACATCAATATGAAATGCCGATCCGTTGCGCCTTCCGAAGTCATGCGACCGACCGAAATGCGTCGCGGCTTGGCCTTGCTGAGCCGCTCTACAGCGCGATCCAGATCCGAGCCGAGCCCCAGTTCCATGCACAGTACGTTCGCCGTTCCGCCCGGAAGAATCCCCAGCGCGACCTCCGAACCGATCATTCCATTGGCGACTTCGTTGATGGTGCCGTCCCCGCCCAGCACTAGAATCAGGTCGGCGCCGCGCTCTATTGCGTGGCGAGCCAGCTCAGTTCCGTGACCCGGTTCGCTGCTCGGCAGCAGGAGAACTTCCTCCACACTCGCGCGGCGCAACGCCGCAATGGTACGTTGGAGAATACGTTCGGGGTTTCGACGGATCTTGCCGGCCGCCGGATTGTAAATCAGGAACGGCTTCCGATAGGGTGTGATCCAGTAAGTATAGCGCGTGAGTTCCCCAGCCAAAAAAATCGACCAATTGCGCGAAGAACTGCGCCGTCACGAGCGTCTCTACTATACGCTCGATGCGCCTGAAATCAGCGACGCCGAATTCGACGCGATGATGCGTGAGCTCAAAGCGTTGGAAGACGCGCATCCTGAGTTGCGTACTCCGGATTCGCCGACGCAGCGCGTGGGCGGAAAGCCTCGCGAGGGATTTGTCAAAGAGCGGCATTCCAGCCCTATGCTGAGCTTGGATAATGCCGTTGGCGAAGACGAGCTGCGCGATTTCGACCGCCGCGTGCGCGATTTGCTGGCCAAGGAAAAGTACGCTTACGCCGCCGAACTGAAGCTCGACGGGCTTTCGCTCGCATTGCACTATCGCGACGGGCAACTCGCGCGCGCAGTCACGCGCGGCGACGGCGAAGTTGGCGAAGACGTCACTGAAAACGCGCGGACCATTCGATCTATCCCGCTGCGGGTGAAATGGGATCGCCCAACTTGGGAAGTCCGCGGCGAAGTGGTCTTCAATCGCGCCGCATTCGAAAAGCTCAACGCTTCGCGGGAAGCCGCAGGCGAACCGCGCTTCGCCAATCCGCGCAATGCCGCCGCTGGATCGTTGCGCGTGCTCGACCCGACCATCACCGCTTCCCGTCAGCTCGAATTCTTCGCATATTTCCTGCTCGAAAACGGCGAGCCCGCCTGTCCCTTTCAATGGGAAGCGCTCGAAACGCTGGACAAACTGGGCTACAAAGTGAATCCGCATCGCCGCCACTGCACGGATGTCGACCGTCTGCTCGAAATGTGCCACGAGTTCGAAGAGAAGCGCGACTCGCTTCCCTATGAAATCGACGGCGTCGTCGCCAAGGTGGATTCAGTCGAGCAGCAGCTCCGCTTGGGCTGGACCGCGAAATCGCCGCGCTGGGCTATCGCGTATAAATTTCCCGCGCGTCAAGCGGAAACCGTCGTCGAAGCGATCGTCGTGAATGTCGGCCGCACTGGCGCAGTGACGCCGGGAGCGTTATTCAAGCCCGTGAACGTGGGCGGCGTCGTGGTCTCGCGCTCCACGCTGCATAACGAAGACGAGATCGAGCGACTCGGTCTGATGGCAGGCGACACCGTGATCGTCGAGCGCGCCGGTGACGTGATTCCAAAAGTGGTGCGCGTCGTGAAGCAGGGCGCGCATCGCCGCCCCTTCAAGATGCCCAAAACGTGCCCCGTCTGCGGCGGCGACCTGGTGCGTGCCGAGGGCGAAGCCGTCACGCGCTGCATCAACACCAATTGCCCGGCGCGGCTGAAGGAATCGGTGCTGCATTTCGCCGGCCGCGGTGTGATGGATATCGACGGACTGGGCGAGTCTCTAGTGAATCAACTGGTCGAACACAAGCTGGTCACGAACGTCGCGGATTTGTATCGCCTCACCACCGAGAAACTCATCGAACTCGAGCGCATGGGTAAGAAATCCGCCGAGAAGATCGTCTCTAATATCGACGCTTCGCGGCGCGCGCCGCTGCCCCGAATCTTGAACGGACTGGGCATCCCGTTCGTCGGCGATCGCACGGCGCAGATTCTCGCGGACACTTTTGGCGATCTGGATAAGATCGCGAACGCGACGGAAGATGAGTTGCAAAAGGCCGAAGAAGTGGGACCCAAAGTCGCCGGGGGCGTCCGCCGTTTTTTTCAAGAAGAACACAATCGCGAACTGGTGGAGCGATTACGCAGCGAGGGTTTCTCATTCAAGTACGAATCTAAGCGCAAGACGGGAGGCGCGCTGGCGGGGACGAATTTCGTCCTCACCGGTACGTTGCCGAACCTGTCGCGCGAAGAAGCTACGGCGCGCATTGAGGCCGCCGGCGGAAAGGTCACCGGATCGGTGAGCAAGAAAACGCATTACCTGGTGGCGGGCGAAGAGGCCGGATCCAAGCTCGACAAAGCCACTGCCCTGGGGGTTCCGGTGATCGACGAAGCGGCGCTGCTCGCATTGTTGGAGGGCCGCTAGCGAATGACCGCTTTTTTCAACGCCCTGAGGGTTCTCGGACCGTTGGGGTTGTTCCTGTTGGCGATCGTTGAATCCGCGGGCATTCCGAATCCCGGGTTCACCGATTGGGTGATCGTCGCGCTGGCGATCGCCGCGCCGTCCACGGTTTGGTGGCTGGGCGGAATCGCGACACTCGGATCACTGATTGGAACCGCATTTTTCTTCGAGATTATTTATAAGGGCGGCGAGAGTTTTTTCAAGCGCTACTCGACCGGTCCGCGCGTCGAACGCTTTCGCGGCTGGTTCCTGCGCTACGGATTGGTGACCGTGTTCATTTCCGCGTTGGTTCCGATCCCCGTCCTCCCCATGAAAGTGTTCGTGTTGTGCTCGGGCGCCATGCGCGTGAATCGCTGGCGCTTCTACGCCACACTGGTCGCCGGCCGCATTCCGCGCTACGTCGGGCTGGGCTATTTGGGAGCGATCCTCGGTGAGGAATCCAAGGCAAAGCTGTGGGTCAAGTCGCATCTGCTGGCCCTGGGTGGATTTGCCCTGCTCGTCTCCGTAGCGCTGTATCTGCTGATCCGTTTGAACGACCACAATCGCGATCGCAAGGCCGCGGCGGCGAGCGCGGGACAGGGCGGCGCGGAATCCAGCCTGCCCGAGTGAATTTCCGGGTCGTGGGCTCCTTAGAGCAGTAGTGGGGGGTAGCGAGATGGCGATTTTAAAAAAGGTCGAACTGGCGCATGCGAAACGGGTCCTCCGACGGTTAGAAGAGGATGCCCCGGTTTTCAAACTTCGCATTGCGGAGCTTCCCCCAGAAGCGCAGGCTATTTCGATCCGTCAGTTTGAATCGGCTCTGCTGGAACAGAAGGCTCTAATCCAGAACCTTGAAACGCAGATTAATTCAAAGTAGCCCACTACCGATTTCCGGGATCTCTTCCCGATCGGGCTTACAATAAGGTAAACTCCTCAATCTGTGAGACGAGGAGGACTGCCATGCTTGCTGTTCAGTCCATTGCGGAAGAAATCACCGAATTGAAGCGCGCCCGCCGCGCGATCATTCTGGCGCATCATTACCAGGAAGCCGAGATCCAGGAATTGGCCGATGCGGTCGGCGATAGTCTGGAACTGGCGCGCGCCGCGCAGAGCTACACCGGCGACGTGATCGCCTTCTGCGGCGTCTGGTTCATGGCGGAAACCGCCAAGGTCCTGAATCCCGAGCGTATCGTCGTCGTGCCGGATCGCGACGCCGGTTGCAGCCTGGTCGACGCCTGTCCCGCGGATCAAGTCCGCGCCTGGAAAAAAGCGCATCCCGAGTACGCGATCGTTTCCTACATAAATACTTCGGTCGAAGTAAAAGCCGAAAGCGACATTCTGTGCACCTCGCGTAACGCGGTGAAGATCGTTAACTCGATTCCCGCGGAACAGCCGGTGCTGTTTCTGCCGGATCTGAATCTTGGTAATTACGTGAAGCAGCAGACCGGCCGCCAGAACATGAAAATCTGGCAAGGCACTTGCATCGTGCACGCGACATTTCCCGCCCGTCGCGTGGCAAGGGCTCGCGCCGAGCATCCTGCCGCGTTGGTCGCCGCGCATCCCGAATGCACCAGCGACGTACTGGCGATGGCGGATTTCATCGGATCGACCTCCGCCATTATCGATTGGTGCGCCACTCAGGACGCACCCGAGTTCATCGTCATGACCGAGAGCGGCGTGCGCCATTCTCTCGAAAAACGTGCACCCGGGAAAATCTTTCATTTCATTCCCAACGAAAATTGCAATTGCAGCGAGTGCCCCTATATGAAACGCAACTCGCTCGAAAAATTGCGTGAGGCGCTCCGTAATCTCGATCCGCGCGTCGAGTTGAGTGCCGACCTGATGGCGCGCGCGCGTCGTCCCATCGAAAGAATGCTGGCGGTGAAGTGACCCCCCTTATCGATTCCTTCGGACGCCTGCACGACAATCTGCGATTGAGCGTGACCGATCGCTGCAACATCCGCTGCTTCTACTGCATGCCGGAGACGAACGTGAAGTTCCAGCCGCGCGAGCAGTTGCTCACGTTCGAGGAAATCGAGCGATTCGTGCGCGTCGCTGTGACGTTGGGCGTGCGCAAGCTGCGCCTCACTGGTGGAGAGC
>DASYPO010000336.1:0-13925 GCA_036006545.1 Bryobacteraceae bacterium | reverse complement strand
GTTCGGCAAAGCGCATCCGCATAAGGATGGAAAGCCGCGCGAAGTGCTGGCCTCGCTCACCACTTTTGTGGGCGGCGGCGGTCCGCGCTTCTGGTTTTCGGTCGCGCCCGAATTGCTGCAGCCCAACTACGCCCAAATTCTGATTCAGGTGAAGGACAAGGAAGATACCGAACATCTGATCGAGCCCTTGCAGTTGGCACTGGCGAAAGTCCCCGGCGCGCGTGTCGACGTTCGGCAGCTCGAAACCAGTCAGCCCATTGGTGTCCCCGTGCAGATCCGCTTGACCGGCGAAAGCGAGACTCTGCTGCGCAGTTACGCGGAGCGCGTCAAGAAAATCTTCCGCGATATCCCCGCTTCCGAGCGGATCCGCGACAACTGGGGCGCGTCGTCCCTAACCGTGAAGCTCCAGGTGGATTCGGATCGCGCGAATCTCGCGGGCATCTCGAACCTCGACGTCGCCGTTTCGTCGGCCGGCGGAATGAGCGGCCTGCCGCTCACCACGCTGCGCAATGGTGACGAAGAAATCCCGGTGTTGAGCCGCTTGCGCATCGGCGACCGCTCCACGCTTTCCGATATCGAAGATCTCTACGTGTATTCACTCAACGGACCGCAGCGCGTTCCGCTCCGCCAGATTTCTTCGATCAGCTACCAGATGGGCCTCGAGAAAATCCGGCGCCGCAACCAGTTCCGCACCATTACGGTCGGATGTTATCCGTCGCCCGGTGTGTATCCATCCGAGCTGATGAATATGGCGCGTCCGGAGCTGACTAAGCTCAACGCCTCGCTGCCGGTGGGTTATTCGATGCAGATCGGCGGCGAGGAAGAGGAGCGCATCAAAGGATTCCGCGAGGTCACTACCGTATTGATCGTCTCGGTAGTGTTGATCTTCATGGCGCTGGTGATCCAGTTCCGCAGCGCCTTCAAGCCCATCATCGTGTTTGCGGCGATTCCCTACGGAGTCGTGGGCGCACTCGCCGGCTTGGCGCTGATGAATTCGCCTTTCGGATTTATCGCGTTCCTTGGCATCACCAGTTTGATCGGCGTAATCGTCAGTCACGTGATCGTCTTGTTCGACTTTATTGAAGAGGCGCGCGAAGAGGGCTTGCCCCTGCGAGAAGCCCTGTTGGATGCTGGAATTCTGCGCCTGCGCCCGGTGCTGATCACCGTGGGCGCCACCGTGTTCGCTTTAATCCCCTTGGCTATGCATGGCGGGCCGCTGTGGGAACCCTTGTGTTACGCGCAGATCGGCGGCCTTACCTTCGCGACTTTCATAACGCTGCTGCTGGTGCCGGTGATCTACGCGATCTTTGTTATGGATTTGAAGCTGGTTAAGTGGGAGCGTGAACCCGAAACGGAAAGCTGAGTTCGCGCACTTGATTAGGTAACGCAGGCGATTCGCCTGACTGGAGGGCGGGCCCCCTGGCCCGCAGCCGACGCCCTCGTCGGCTTCGGTTCGAGCGTGGCGCAGGTGATCTTGTTCACCTGCGGAGTAGTAACGCAGGCGATCTTGTCGCCTGCCAGTTCGGATGTGGGCAGGTCTTGTAACGCAGGCGATCTTGTCGCCTGCCAGTATGGGCTTGGTATTGGTAACGAAGACTGAAGCTGTTAGTTCTCTAATGGACGGGAGGAAAATACATGAAAAGATTTCGATTGTTGTTCGCCGCCGTTGCCGCAGTGGTTTTTCTGAGCTGCCTGCCGGCGGCCTCGGCCCAGACCACTACGGGTACCAGGGGTGTGCTGGACCTCACCAATTGCCCTAATGGAGGCATCCAGGTCACATTGCTCGACATCTTCTTTGTCGCCAGTTCGTCGACCAACCGCGGTTGCGTAAATACCGGCGCGGCAACCAACCTCAACACCGGCTTGGGAAAAATCTCCGGCGGCCTCACGGGTGAAATTCTGAACCTTAACGTCTCGGTTTGCGGCATCTTCACCATTCCCGGCTGCGTCGTTCCCGATTTCATTCGCTTCGCCAGCCAGCCCAACCTGCACTTCGACCTCTCACTGATTGGTCCTGGCCCGGCGACCGCCAATTGCACCACAAGTTTCGATCAGTTCCAAAGTCCTTGCGGCGTATTTACCGCGAATCCAGCGGCAGGATTACCCTACGATTCGCCGTTCTACCTGCTCCAGACCACCACCGGCCTCGCCATCAACCTGCCGCTGTTCGGTCAGGTGCGTGAGAACAACACCGTGGTCGCGAGCTTTATCGGCACGCTGTCGACTCAGGAAGTCGGCACCACCGCGGCGGCCTTCCAAAAGAAGATCCTGACGGCCGGATTGCAACAGAGCACCTTCAACCTTTCACTCATCGTCACCCCCGTCCCCAAGATCAACGCGGGCGGCATTGTAAACGCTGCCAGCAACCAGGGCACTGCCATCGCACCCGGCGAAATCGTCACGATCTACGGCACCGACCTCAGCCCCGTCACCAGCGGCCTGCAGTTGATTCCGCCCGGATTGGTAAGCCCCTTCGGAGCGGGAACTCAGGTCCTGTTCGGAACCACGCCTGCCAACGCCGTCGCGGCCCCGATCATTTACACCAGTCCGACACAAATCAGCGTGGTGGTGCCTTATGGAGTCGCCTCCACCGGCACTGCGGTGACGATTCTGCAGAGCTTGGTGGTGGCGTCGGCCCCCGCGCTGGTACCGGTGGTCGCCACTGCTCCCGGCATTTTCACCACCAGCGGATCCGGCACCGGACAAATCAACGCGGTCAACCAGGATGGAAAGCCGAATAACGCCGCGAACCCGGCCGCCAAGGGCTCCATTGTCACTTTCTTCGCCACCGGCGAAGGTCAGACTACGCCCCCGGGTATCGACGGCAAACCGACTAGTCTTACAGCACCGGGTCGGCCGGTGGGTGCCGTTTCTGTAACCATCGGCGGAGTGGCTGCTTCAGCGGTCGCACTCGAAGCTCCGGGTGTGGTCGCCGGAGTCCTGCAAGTCAATGTAACCATTCCGGCTGGAGCACCTTCGGGAGCTGCAGTTCCGGTGGTCTTGACGGTCGGTGCCGGGAACAGCCAGGCCGGCGCGACCCTCGCCATTCAGTAGAAGTGTATGAAGTGGGGTTCGGACGGTATCGAAAAGCGTCCGAACCCCATCCGATAGGACCTCGCACTGCGTAGTGCTGAGTGTAGCGAATCGACGGCAAGTGCTAGTAATCACCGGGCTTGTTGTATTCGCCGGACACGTATGATAGACTCGCAGCCAAGTGCAACCCTGACGAGTTGCCCTGCTTTAGCCGCCGGAAATGTCCTTACCGGCGCACTTCCAAGCGAGTTTCAACGAACCGGCGGGAAGTCCTTTTTTCAGGGGGATTGGTTTCACCAACAGTATGCCTTTTTTCGCCATGCAGTACCGGGTGCTGTTTCACGACACGATGGCCTACGGCACCCATCACCACATGACGAATTTCAAGTTTCAGAACATCGCGCGGGAAACCATCCTTTTTGATTCGAAAGTCAACGGTACCGGCTGGGAAGACCAGATCAAAGATATCCTGATGCTGACCCGCGAAGCTTACAGTCTGAATCTGGCACCGGTAGGACTGGGTCACAAAGTAGCCATCCTGCTGTCCTACGAGGAGCCGACCCGCAGCACCGTTCGCCTGTGTTTTCGGGTAATGAACCACGAAGGGCAACCGGTTTCCTGCGGTTATCAGACCATGATTCTCTTACACAAGGACACTCATGAATTGGTGCCCGCGCCGCCCCTTTTGACGCAGTATTTGAACGCCGAACGCCAGGGAAATCTGATCGAAAAACTCGCCGCGCCCACGTTTGCCGAGCGCTTGCGGGCCGGCAGTCTGGCAGTGAAAGATATTTTCCCGGAACCGATACGGAACCTTGGGCGCGCCGTGGCAAATGCAGATAGCGCGCAAGCTTACCCGAAGATTCTGGACCAGGATTTGAAAGAGTACGCCCAGTAGGCAAGGAATTTCTCAATGCGAAGTACAGCCAGCGTCGGAAAACTTGTTTTTACCTTCCCGGGTCAAGGCTCGTTTCACGCGAACATTCTCAGCGAACTTTTCGAACGCGAAGCATACCGGCCGCAATTTGAAGCCGCCGACCGTATCACTCGCCGCATCCTCGGACAGCCGTTCCTGCCGCTAACGCAGGGAGCAACGCCTGCGTACCCCGATCTCGATCAAGTCGGCATCTACGTTACCGAATTTTTGCTTGCCGACCTGTTAATTTCCTCCGGCGTCCAGCCCGATTTGCTGCTCGGTCACAGCTTCGGCGAGATCGCCGCGCTCGCCGTCGGTGGAGCCTACACTTTCGAAACCGGCGTCAAAATCGTCTGCCAGCGCGTGCTCTCCCTCGCACCCCTGAACGGTGTAGGACAGATGGGCGCGCTCTCCTGTGGACTTGCACCCGCCACCAAACTCCTCGATTCGCTCGGCAGAGAGACGCTGCAGATCGCGGTGCTCAATCACGACCGCCAGACGGTTATTTCAGGCGACCCCGCCGAGCTCGCCGCCCTCGGCACCGCAGCCGCTGCACAGGGCGTCAGCCTGACGATCCTGAAATCGCGTTTCCCGTTTCATTCTTCGCTGCTTTTTCCGGCGGTCACCCCGTTCCGGACCACTCTGTGCTCCTACAACTTCGCGCCCGCGACTATCCCGGTTTACCTGGGTACCGAAAATCGAATCTACGGATCCGATTCTGATCTCGCCGACGTTCTCGCCGCGCAATTCATTCGCAAACTCGACTTCGCGGGAATCCTCAAGATGCTCTCCGAGTCGGGCTATCGCCACTTCATCGAATCGGGCGCGGGCGACATCGTTACCGGGATCACCAACAAGGCTCTGAACGGCGCCACCGGTCTCATTTGCCTCGCATCGGCACACCCGAATACCGGCGTGGCCAAGGGCGTCGCCGTGATCATCGAGCAGTTCCAAACAGCGAGCGATTCCCGGGGACCGATCGAGAAGTCGAATCTCGCGACGCTCTTGCAGGACGTGCAAGGTGTGCTCGAGCGCACGGCCGGTGTGCTGGGCAAAGTTCCCGCGCCTGCGCAGCCTGCCGCGCTCGCTCTAACACCCGAGCCGGAGCCGAGCTCGATCGCCGAGAATCTGCTCACCGAACCCATCGCGATCGTTGCCATGGGCTGCGTCCTCCCCGGCGCGCGCGATCCGGAACAGTACTGGCACAACTTGACCCACGGCGTCAGCGGCATCGTCGACCTCGCGCGCGACGACGACTCCATCGCTCAGGATTTTCGATCGGGCGACGGCACTGGCGAAGTCAAGATCGTATCCGACAAGACTTACACGCTGCTGCATGGCAGCGTCGGCACCATTCAGTACGACGCACGCCTGCTCTCCGGCACGATGGACCAGGCGAAGTTCCAATCGCTCTCCCGCGCCGAGAAACTCCTCGCCCTCGCGACTGCCCAATCTCTTGACGGAATTCACGCCGGACTCGCGAAGGTTCCTCAGCACCGCATGCAGTTCATCCTCGGCGCGACCGGCGACGGCTGTGGCGAGTACGACGAAGCACTGTTCCTCGACAACGTGGAAGAGCGTCTCACCGCCGCCGAACCGGATGCTTCGAAGCGCCGCAACTTCTCCACGCTGCTGCGCGAATGCTGGACCACCGAAAGCGCCGGTCAGCCGCCCACCTCGCGCTATCAGCACATCGTCCAGTCGCTGCTCGGCCACTCGCTGCGCATGTACGTGGTCGACGCCGCGTGTTCGTCTTCGCTCTATGCGGTCAACCTGGGCATGAAGGCGCTCCAGAATCATTCGGTCGACGTGGTCTTCGCCGGCGGCGTCTTCGCGCCCGGTCCGGCCAACAACACCCTCTTCGCGCAGTTCCGCGGCCTCACCCCGACTGCCAGCCGACCGCTCGATGCAGCCGCCGACGGAGTGGTCTTCGGCGACGGCGCGGGCGTCCTGGTGCTCAAGCGCCTCACCGACGCAGTGGCGAATCAGGATCGCATCGTCGGCGTGATTCGCGGCATGGGCGTGTCGAGCGACGGCAAGAGTCCCGCCATCAACGTTCCGCAGAAAAAGGGCCAGAGCCTGGCGATCCGTCGCGCCTATGAACGCTCTGGGATTGACGCGAATACCATTCAGTACGTCGAAGCCCACGCCACCGGCACTCCGGTCGGCGACGCGGTTGAGTTTCAGGCGTTGCGCGACGCGCTCCCTCGCGCGGCCGGCATGCCGCAGGTCGAGCTCGGCAGCGTGAAGAGCCTGATCGGTCACACCGGCTGGGCCGCGGGTGTCGCATCGGTGATCAAGCTGATCAAGTCTTTCGAAGCGCGCACTGTCCCGCCGCAGCATAATTTCAAAGCGACCGGACCCGAGATCGCGCTCGCTGATTCGCCCTTCACCATCGCGACCTCGCCGCGTCCCTGGCCGAAGAACTCGGGATCGCTGCCCATGCGCGCGGCCATTAACGGATTCGGATTCGGCGGAACCAATGCGCACCTGTTGCTCGAATCCTACGACGCCGCGTACCACAAGACGCTGTGCGGCCGAATCGCCACGCGCACTCCCGCGAAGCTCGCCGTGATCTCCACCGCCGCGATGTTCCCGGCCGGCGAACAGCTCGCCGCCTCCGCTCCGGGCGGGGAAGCGGCATTCCATCGCAAGTTCCTGAGCCTGCCCAAGGGCAAAATGCTGCTGCCCGACGTGCGCGAGCACATGGACGCCAGCCAGTACTTGGCGGCGCTGGGCGCGGAACAGATCCTCGGATCCATTTCCGACAAATGGCCGGCGATGCGTTCCGAAATCGGCGTCGTGCTCGGCGTCGAAGCCAAAACCGAGCGCGGCATGCGCGCGAATCAGCGCATTTTCCTCGATCGCCTGAAACGTCGCGTCGCGGATGCCGCGGCGAAGAACGGAAAGGGACTGACTGCACCCGACGCAACGCGCATCGTCGAGCGATTGGAACAGGCGATTCAAACCGACGTGATTCCCTCGGGTCCCTACACGCTCCCCGGGCTGATGCCCAATGTCGTCGCCGGTCGCGTGGCGCACATGTTCGACCTGAATGGTCCGAACATCGTGCTGGACATGGGCGCGAACTCACTGTTCCAGTGCGTCGCCGCCGCTGCGGATTTTCTCGAGCACAAAGAATGCAAGATCGTGCTCACCGGCGGCATCAACGCAGCTCGCACCGCTGGCGATCAAAAGGAAGGCGCGTTTCTCCTGGCCCTGACCACGGTTGAGACGGCCAAAGAGTTTTCGCTGCCGATTGAGTGTCTGGTGACGCTGAGTTCCACGGCTGCCGACGCCCTTACGCTGTCAGCCGAGTATCGTGGCGCCAGCGGCATCACGGAATTGGCCCAAGCAATGACTGCCGCGCGCGCAGGGCAAACCGCAATCGTCTCCGGCGAAGCTGTGACGATCCAGTTCGGTGAAGGCACGCCGGCCCCGCCGGCGAAAGCCCCGGCTCCCGTGGTGCCGAAGAAAGAAGTCGCCGCGCCCTCCGCCCAATCGGCCCCTTACGCCTACGTGCAGGGCACACCGATTCACTACTTCACCCCGGTGCTGGTTCCCGCCGACGCTCCCGCAGCCGCCGCGGAAACACCGCTGCGCACGCGCAAGATCCTCTTCCTCACCGATCAACCCGAACGCTGGCTGAACTTTGAACTATCGGGCGCGCTCGCCGGTCTTCACTATCAGGTCCTCTGCACCCGCAACGCTGGACTCAGCCGCGCGATCGAAGTGAATCTCGAGTCTGACGAAAAACTCGCCGCGACATTGCAGCGCCTGGCCGGATCGTTCGATGCCATCGTTCCGATTCTTAGCCTGGAAGATTCGACCGCGTCTTCGCTGCTCGCGGCCGCCGCCGCGCGCACGCCCGCGGTTCTCGATCTCCTGTTCGCCGCCTGCCGCCAATCGTACACGGCGATTGAAGAAGGTCAGGTGTGGGTGGCGTCGCTGTGCCTGAATGCTTTTCGAGGACAGAATCTGGACCCGCACACAGGGCTGACCGCTGGATTCCTTAAGGCCCTCGCGCGCGAGCTTCCGAATTCCGTTTGCCGCATCGTCAACACCGACGAAACGAATCTTCACGCGGCACTGCGCCAGGTCGAAGCGGAGCTCGCTCGCGAAACGACGCAGGAATCGAGCGGTGCCGAGATCTGCTATCGCGGCGGACGCCGTCATACGGTCGCCCTCTTGCCCGTCGGCGAATTAGCTCAGGGCGATCGTCCCGTCCTGACCTCGGATTCGGTGGTGCTCGCGACTGGCGGTGGACGCGGTGTCACCGCGGTGCTCGCCGAAGAATTACTCACGCGGTTCGGCTGCACCGTGATCGCGCTCGGCCGCACTGATCCATCCGCCGCGCCTGCCAACATGCTGGCGATGGACGAAGCCCAGCTAGCCGCCTACGAACCGCAGTTCTACAAAGAACGCCTGGCGCAGGGTGGCAAGAAAATCACCGAGCTGAAGAAAGAATACTGGCGCTATCAGGCCTCGCACGAAGTCGCGCAGACGATTCGTCAACTTTCGGCGCTGCGTGGACGCTTCGAATACATCGCGACCGACCTCACCGACGCGCACGCCGTCACCACCGTGATGGACGCGGTCTATCGCAAATACGGCCGCGTCGACATGGTCCTGCACGGCGCAGGCACGCAGGTCTCGAAGGTCCTTCCGAAAAAGAGCCTGCGCGATTTCCAAGGCGTAGTCGCCGCCAAGCTTGAAAGTCTGCGGCTGATTTATCAGGCATGTCACCGTCATGCTCCCGGAAAGCCGGTCGATTATCACATCCTCACCTCGGCCTTCAGCTACATGGGCAACGACGGCCAGGAAGATTACGGCGCTGCGAACGAAACTCTAAATCGCCTTGCCGCGGTGATGACATCCCCCACCCAGAACAACCAGTGGATGTCGGTCGCGTGGCTGGGTTGGGCCGGAATCGGAATGACCCGCGGATCGGAATACGCGGCGCTCGCGGCCAGCCGCAAACTTCGCGGCGTGACCAAAGAGGAAGGTCAGAAGATCTTCGCCGAGCTGCTGCAGGGACGCGCCACCGCCCCGATCAATATCCTGCTCGCCGCCGGCGAGATGGATTTCTATAAAGTGAAGACCGCGCCGATCGCGGTCGCCGCAGCCGCTGGAGCGCAGTTCACCGCGCCACCACCACCTGCGCCCGTCACCCGCAAAAGCTCTTTGCTGGTCGAACGCACAGTCAGCTCCGAAACCGCACCCTACGTTTGGGACCACCTGGTCGACGGCATCCCCACACTTCCCGGCGCGTTCCTGATCATGCTGATCGCCGAGACTGCCCTCGAGCTGCGGCCCGGCATGAAGGTCACGGCTTTTGAGGACGCGGCCTTCAAGCGCTTCGTGCGTATGCGTCGCGAAGGCTCGACGCCGCTGCGCTTCCAGGCGCAGGTGCTTTCGGAAGACGATCGCAGCACCCTGATTCGCGTCGCGATCCTCGCCGACTTCGTCCACAAGAACGGAACCATCCTCCAACGCGATGTCGAGCAGACCGTCATCTCCGTGCGACTCGCCGCTAGTGTGGCCGCCCCTCCGCAAAAGATTTCGTTGAGTGAAGTGCGCGGCCAGTTACTCGAAGATCCATACCTGATGGAAGGCTCGCCGGTGCACCTCAACGGGCCGTTTAAGGCGATGAAGAACATCACCTCCAACGATGCCCAGCGCCACGCCGAATACAAACTTCGCGACGGCGTCGCCGCGGCACGATCCGGCTATCAGTATCTGCTCCCGAACCTGATCCTGATGGACGCGTTGTGGCGCTTCGGCGCAATTCATCGCGATCAGGACACTTTCCCGATTTACGTACCCGAAGCCTGCAAGCTCATGAAGGTGTACTACGACTTCGGCAATCCGGACGAAAAGCTGCTCACCGGCAAGCTGACCTTCTCGGGCGCGAACCCGCACCTGGATGCCGACCGTCTGATGATCGGTCCAGTGGAAGCGAAGGATCCGACCGGAGCAACGCTGCTGCTGGTCGACGGCGGCTTGTGCCGCAAGCTGGGCGAGGCGCGTTATGCAAAGTAGGTCCATTCAAGAAATGGGACCGATGGCCACGCTGCACGCAGCAACGCTCGACGGACGCGACTATCTACCGTACTTCTCCGACCTCGAGCGCCAGGAAATCCTCGGCACCCGCAACGGCAAGCGTCGCCGCGAGCGCGTGGCCGGAAGACTCGCCGCGAAGTTTCTGTTCCTGCAGCACCACAGTGCGCTGGGCGTCGAGCAGGGCAAACTGATGCACCTGACAGCGGCGCACCTGGAGCGTTTCACCGAAGCGCAGTACCGATCCGCCGCGGTGTTTCGCAACGAAGAAATTTGCGCCGGGCTCCCCCAAATTTGCTGGTCCGATCGCGCCGCGACGGCCAAGGACGCGCGCACGGTCGCGATCACGCACACGGATGGTCTGGCCTGCGCATTTCTCGGAACCGAAGATCCCGTTGCCGTCGATTTGGAAAGCGCCGAGACGCGCGCGCCGGTTTTCTACGCGGGTAATTTCACCGCGCGCGAACGAAGCTGGGCCGCTGAATGTTCCGAGCGCCTGAATTTGGACCTGCATTGGACCTTCACGTTCCTGTGGGGCGTGAAAGAATGCCTGCTCAAAACCCCCTGGTTCCGCGATCTCAGCATCGCCGATCTGCCGTCGATGGACGTGCGCATCACCAGCGGAGAAGAGCAGTTGGTTTTTCCCCACGCCGCGCGAGAGTTTCTGGCGGGGTTTGTATTTCTGAAAGCTGAGGTCGCGGACCGGAGCCGAAATGTGAGTGTCAGCTTGGCCGTGTCCGGACGACATGATCTGGTATTAACTGCTGTGACGGCAGTGCAACGGAGGATCGTATGAGTACAGTTGTGGCAGCTCCTGCCAACCTGAGTTTCACGGACACCGTACGCGAGGTGTTCGCCGAGGTTACGCGCTATCCGTGGGAAATTCTGGAGCCGGGCGCGAGCCTGGAGGAAGACCTGGGGATCGATTCGGTCAAGCTGGGCGAGGTTTTCGCGGTGCTTCGCGAGCGTTATGCACTGCCCGAGAAGATGGATATCCCGCGCGAGAACCTGCGCACCATCGGTTCGATCTCACAAGCGCTCAAGGACCATCTTGTGGCGCAGGAAGTTGCACCTCCTGTGGCGCAGGTGATCTTGTCACCTGCGGGAGTTGCCGCGCCGATTACAAGAACTGCCCCTGCGGGCGACTTGCTCGAAGAGATCCGCGCAATCTTCGCCGACGTCACGCGCTACCCGCTCGAAATCCTGGAACCGTCCGCGAGCCTTGAAGAAGATCTCGGCATCGATTCCGTGAAACTCGGCGAAGTGTTCGCCGTGCTGCGCGAGCGTTACGCGCTCCCGGAGGCGCTCGAAGTTTCGCGTGAACAGGTGAAAACCATCGCCGGGATTGCGACCGCGCTTCGCAGTTACATCGGTGCGGCGCAGCCCGCGCCCGCGGTGCCTGCCGCAGCACCTCTTGTGGCGCAGGTGATCTTGTCACCTGCCGGCGTTGCGGTTGATCTCACCAACACCGTCCGCCAAGTCTTCGCCGACGTCACCCGCTACCCGCTCGAAATTCTCGAACCGAACGCGAGCCTCGAAGAGGATCTCGGAATCGACTCGGTGAAATTGGGCGAAGTCTTCGCGGTCCTGCGCGAGCGCTACACGCTGCCCGAGAAAATGGACCTGCCGCGCGAGCAGTTGAAGAGCATCGCCGGCGTCGCCGAAGCTTTGCGCGCCTATCTGGGTGCCCCGGCAGTCGCGCCGGTCGTCGTGAAGAACGGCAGCAATGGATTCCATCCGCCGACGGTTGCGGAGCCTTCGACATCCGCCTCCGCCGTGATCGACAGCTCCTTTGCCGCGCTCACCGCGCAGCGCAAACCCTTCGAGGGCAAGATCGCCTACGTCAGTGGATCGGGCCGCGCGCTCGGCAAGGACGTCGCCGTGTACCTGGCGGAGCTGGGCGCGACCGTGATCGTCAATTCGTTCCATTCTCGCGAGCAGGGAATGAAGACCGTCGACGAGATCAAATCCGCGGGCGGCAAGGCCATCCACGCCTGGGGATCGGTCGCCAATCCGCAACAACTCGACGGCATCTTCAACCAGATCGAAAGCGAATTCGGCGGGCTGGATTTCTTCGTCAGCAATGCGTCCAACGGCATGCTGGCGCGGCTCGAAGACATCACCGTCGAGCACCTGGAGAAGGCCTTCCGTACCAACGTGATCGGTCTGCATCAGTCCGCCTTGCGGGCGCGCGCACTGATGAAGAAGCGCGGCGGCGGTAAGATCGTGACGCTGTCCTCGCCCGCTTGCCACGGCTACGTGGATTACTTCGGTTGCATGGGCACGGTAAAGGCGGCGGTGGAATCGCTGACCAAGAGCATGGCCATCGAGTTCGCGGCCGACAACATTCAGGTGAACTGCGTATCACCCGGACCGATCTACGGCGATCTGCTGGACAAGTGGCCGGAGAGCAAACGGCTGATCGCCCAGTGGGAAGAGCACACCGCCTACGAGCGGCTGTGTGAATCGCGCGACGTGTCGCACTTCATCGCTTATCTGTTGAGCGACTCCGTGAAGCTATTCACCGGCGCGGTGCTGGTGATGGACGGCGGAATCTCCGTCCGCTGCATGTAATCAGCGTCGGCGCTAAGTCAGCCCCGTCGTATTCGCCCGCACATCCTTGTCGAACAGCCGGATCATCACCCGCCGGATGTTCAGGAACAGCACCAATCCGATCAGCAGCTGCGCCGACGGCCACGACAGCACCGTGCGGCAGGCCTGCCAGATGGTGAGCTGACCTTCGGCATGCGTCAACAGCCGCCAACCCAGGAGCCCGAACCCTCCGGCCATGGTGAAGAACACGAACATGATCGCGCCCTTCAGCATCACCGAAATCGCGTAAACGAACTTATCCACCATCAGTGAGAAGCGGAACGGCGGCGTGTCCAACCAGCGCTGCGCCAGGTACATGGTGCGATTCCCCATATCTAACAACTGCTCGACACGCAGATAGTCGACGTTCCGCGGACCCTTGAACAGGTAGCGAAAGAAACTCCGCTTCACCCGCACTTTCGCCCGCTTCCCGGCGCTCTTCTGATAAACCCGGTGTTCTTTATAAGCGTTCACGCGACTGAACAAGCGCGCTGAAATGGTTTCGTACATCAGCGTCGAGCGGATCATGCGCAGCGTGCTCAGCGTCAGCGGGATGTTGTACTGCCGCGCCAATTCCAGGAACTTGATCCAGATCTTGGCTGACGTCCGCTCCCACCACTGCGTGTGCTTGCTCTTGAATGCGTACAGATCCTCCCAGAAGACGATCTCGACGCGCTTGCTGAATTCGTCGATGTCGATCGGCGGCAGCGGTTCGAGCAGCGCCACCGCGCTCTGCACCATGCGACCGACGTCTTCCTGCTCGTGATAATAGGCCAGCTGGCGCCAGTTGTTGCGCTCGCGAGAGGTGTACGCGCCGCACGCCCCGAAATCGATGAACACCACGCGGCTATTGCGCTGCACTACGACGTTTGAAGGATGCGGATCGGCGTGGAACAGCAGATTCTCGAAAACACCGAACTGATTGGCGCGCAGCAACCGGCGGGCCACCAGCTCCGGGTAAATGCCCTGATCGCGCAGCATGGAGAGCGCGGTTTCATCCTGCCGCTCGACCGCGTTGATCATCTCGCGCAGCCAGATGCCTTCCACGAATTCGGTGACCAGAATATCGTCGCAGGAGAGCTCGGGATAAACTTTGGGCGCGCTCACGAAGGACATGCGCTTGTGAACGCGACGGCGAAACAGCTCCGTGTAGCGGCACTCCTTCGTGAAATCGAGCTCTTCCAGCAGCATGTGTCGAAAATCGAACAGGAAGTTGTGCGCGAGGCCGGGACGGATCAGGGTCAGGAACTCAAGCGCCTTCAAAACCAGCCCAAGCGCTTCGCAATCGGCCACGAAATTCATGCCGATGTTGGGCCGGCGAATC
>DASYPO010000335.1:0-17397 GCA_036006545.1 Bryobacteraceae bacterium | reverse complement strand
TTGAAGTTCCGACAGGGTGAACTTCTCTGGCAGCAACTCAAAGCCGATGTTGGTGTAGTCGAGCTTATTGCGGAGTCGCTGCCTGGCATATTCGAGGATTGCTGCATGGTCGAAGGCAAGCGGCGGAACGGCGGTTAGGGGAAACCAGCCGGCGTCCTTGGCGTCGGTGCCGGCGCGCAGGGTCTGCGTATTCGGAACGAGCGCGTAATAGGCGACCGTAATCACCCGGCCACGCGGATCGCGCTTGGGTTCCCCAAATGTATACAGCTGCTCTAAATAGACGTCGCTCACATTGGTCTCTTCGCGCAGCTCCCGTTTCGCAGCCGCGTCCAGCGATTCGCCCTCCAACACAAAACCGCCGGGGATTGCGTACCGATTCTCAAACGGCTTGATGAGCCGCTTAATCAAGAGCACATGCAGAAAGCTCTCGCGGATCGTGAACAGTACGATGTCGACGGTGACGAGCAGCTTGGTCATGAGGGCATCACCAGATTCGCTTTCTCGGGCGCGATGCCGATGGTTGCGATGGCGCCAGAGTTGAAGTCCAGGCGATCGGCTTCGACCCCGTCGGAAAAAACCACGCCGGCCGACGGCATCTGCGATTCGATGGTGAGAGGCGACTGCTTCGCCAGCGTGCCCGCGACAGTCCTGGCGGTTGAGTGCCGGCTTACGAACGGCTCGCGAACCACGAAGATGAGATTTTCGTCGCCCCAGGACAACGGTGCCGGGGTCAGAGTTCCCTTCCCGAATAGCGACAACATGCCCGCCGTTTGATTGAACACCGACGACAACCACCCGGTGCTGCCGGCACCAGTCGAAACGATAATGCCGCTAGAGGACTGACTTTCCGTCGCGTCGCGGAACCGCAGGCGATAGCGCGCCGAGGTGTGCGACTTTGCTCCGATAAACAGATCGTTGAACGCCAGCAGCCGCTGGCCGTCATTGAGTCTCGCCTCGGCAAGCGTGATTGCGGCGGCGCGAAAGTTCCCGGCCAGCATGTGTTGTAACGCTGGTTTCACGGCGTCGACCGCGTACGGCAAGAGAATCCCGTCGAAGCGCTGCGGGTCCGGATTCACCGCCAGGATCGGCTGTCCGGCGACGTACTTGGCTGTGTTGGCCACCAGGCCGTCCTGGCCCAAGGTCACGATCACGTCCTGCGATGTAAAGAGGTAGGTCGGAACCAGCTCGCGATCCAGCACCTGCAGCTTCAGTCCCACCTCGATCGAACGGCGGGTGATGTCCAACGAGCGCTGATACGCGTCGTGCTCCGCAACGTAATCGCCGAAATCACCCCCGCTGTGCTCGATGTAGAACTTCGCCTGCGCGAACGTGTTGAATCGTTCTATCAATTCTTCGAGGCGCGTCTTACGCGTGACCAGCACGAGTTTCTCAAAACTGCCGGAGGCCGGCATAGCTACGACCTCACATGGGCCACGGCAGAAGATCCGATCAGCGTCCTAAGCAGGTCCGGCGACACGTTCAACTCACCGATCTTTTGCGCATTGGCCGCGAGCTCCTGGAACGCCATGGCGATGGTGGTGCGCGCATCGCCCGCGTTCGGGTTCAGCATCATCAGCACTCGCCAATCGAGGCCCTGCACGGGACCGATCACTGCCTTAAGGGAATAAGCGCGCGCGTCCGCCTCTTTGCGTTCATTCTCAGATTTTTGATCGGTCAGCGCTGCGCGCTGCTGTTCGAAACCGATCTGCGCGTCCAGATCCTTTGCGCGCAATTCCGCCTCGCGGGTCTGCACGAGCAATTGGGTCTCAAGCTCGTTCTGCTTGATGAGCCGTTCCTGTTCCACCGCCGCGTTGCGCCGGGTGTAAACGGCTTGATCGGCGGTTCGGTTGAGCGACTCGCGAGCCTCCGCCTCCAGCGCCTTCGCCATTTCGGGCGACGGCCTCAATGCGAGAACGGCCAGACTCAGGATCTCTACGCCCAACTGAACCACATCCGGATTGGCTTTGAGTTGTTCAAACACGATCCCTGAGATTGCGTCGCCCCGCATCAACGCTTCGCGTAGCGGCAACAATTGGATCCGTGCACGAATCAAGGTCTGCAGACTGTAGACCAGGCGTTCGGGCAGCTTCTGGTATTGATCGGTCTGATAGCGTCCTCGTGAATCAACCGTCAGATCGAGCATGGCCGCGGCGCGCTGCGGATCGGCGATCCGGTAGGTGAGTTGGCCTTGCACGGTAACGGTTTGGAAATCGGCCGCCGGCTCGGTGAAGACGAACGGGATATTCACGCTCGCCATCGGTACTGAGACCAAAGTGGAGGACGGCGCGAAGTAGAAAAATGAGAGGCCGGCGCCCTCCCGGACTGCACGGCCGTTGCGGAAATGGAGGACGTACTCGGTGGGATTGGCTTTACGGTAGCAAATGCCAAACATGTCTTTGTCTCCTAAAGTGTATCTCTGACACCAGATTAGTGTCTGCACTACACGTTGTCAAGAGACAAAGAAAGTACGATCATCTATCCGCCGAGCATGCTTAGTATGGATCTATAAAGCATACTTGCAGCGACTACGCCTACGACTATGTGCGTTATGCCCTGAGTGCGTACCTCGCGCACCGGTGCTCCTGGGGGTAACCCGCGCTTCGCCGTCCAGCGAGATCTCAACCATGCCTCGGGCGAACTGAGCGCAAAGATGCCATCCGCCAAGCTAAACAAGACGATAAACGATCCCACGATCAGGATCATGTATTTTGTCATGCGCTTCTCGAGGACGAAAGCACGAATCCACCTTAGATGTACTCAGGACCAGAGCACGCGCTCCAGCGCCTCGCAGAAAAAATACTCGCCCCACATCACCGATTCATCAACGCCCAATCCTTTATGGACGTGATACACGCCGCCCTTAAGAATCCCTTCCCACTTCGGATCGGATTTGGAAAGATGCTTCTCGCACAGCGAGCGCATGATCTGCACCGCTGTGGCCCAGTACAAATGTCCCTTCAGCGCGTCGGGTGCGAGCCGGCACAAGCGGAACAACCCCGCGGCCGCGATCGCTGCCGCCGACGTATCCAACAATGTGCGATTCTCCGGCGGCGCATTGAAGTCCCATGGCGGCACGCCGTCGGCAGGCGAGTGCGTGATGTAGTAGTCCGCGCAGGCTTGCGCGCTTTCGAGAAAATGCGGATCGCGGCTGTACTCGTAACACGTCGTGAATCCGTACAGCCCCCAGACCAGCCCGCGCGACCAGCACGAATCGCCGCGATAACCCTGGTGTGTGGTCTGCCGCAAGAATTCACCAGTCGACGTATCGAAAATACCTTCATGCGCAGTCGAGCCGTCGCCGCGCACCAATACTCGCCGCGTCGTGAGCGAATGCCGCATGGCGACGTCACGCAATCTGCGATCGCCGGTCTCGCGGGCGGCATAGAAGATGATCCCGACGTTCATCATGATGTCGATGAACAGCGAGTTGTCGGCGACGAACGAACGCAGATACTGGCCTTTTTCCTTAAATCGCAGCGCCAGCGTCCGGCCGGCTTCGATCAGCACGTCACGCAACGCGGGATCGCGCGTCAGCCGATACCAGCGGTAATAAGTGGACAGAAACAGAAAGCCCAGATCGTGCACATCGCGATCGTCCTTGCGCGGTTCGAGCGGCTTGGTATAACGGATGGCCTGCTCCAGCCAATACTTCGATTCCGCCGAATCGGGCGCCGTGCGCTTGTGGAAGATCCACATCATGCCCGGCAGGAATCCGTCGCACCAATGCGTCCACGCGGGACCCTCATGCTTCCATTTGCCGTTTTGCGTGTACAGCGGATAAAACAGGGGATGCTTCTCGATCAGCTTGCGCACCTGTTTCTGTGCGTGCTGAAACGCATGCTCGAACAATTCCCCGTTCTCAGTCGAAAGATGGATCACGATTCAGTTTCTCCAATACATCAGCATCCCGCGCATCAGGCGCGGCTGTGTGGACGGCACTACAATCAGTCCTTCTCCCGGGCTTGCCGAGATCAGGCGGGGCTGCAAATTTCGATTAGGAATGCGGCCTACCCCGATGGTGCGATCCAGAGTGAGCGTGACGGAAGCGTGTAATCCTTCCGCCGCGATTTCGGTGAAGATCATTCCAACCGTGGTGAAATCAGGGGTCCGCCGCAGCATCGAAATGCGCCCCATCGCCACGGCCCCCTTGGGCAACAGCACGCGCTTGTTGAATTTCACATCGCCCGAAAGACGCGCTTCCACTGGATCGCCCACGGCGCTGTTCTTCAGTTCGATCGCTTCCGAGAGTGTGAGTCCCAATTCCATGCCGGGCGGCAGTTCGACTTCCTTCACCGGGCGCGCTTCGGGAGTCGCGGTCGATTCTTCCGAAGGCTCCGCGAAGGAGACTACCGATTCTCCCGAATACTTCCGGCACGCGGTAAAGCGAATCTGGTTTCGACTCTCGGAGCCTCCCAGATCCATCATGCGCAGCTCGCTAGCTGAGGGCATCAGCGATGTTCCTTCCCCCATGGGGACGCGCGTGTAATCCACACGTTCGCTTGCACTCGACAACCCCAGCTCTAACGGAATATCGTCGGCGATCACTTCCAAGCGGCGTAGGTCGAGCGACATCGGATCCGCCCAAAACGACCCATGGTAGCCGACCACGGCTTTCCGCGCGCCGACTCGAATCGAATATCCGGAGAGCAGGCGCGGAACTTTGTAATCCCAGCGCACTAGTTTTTCCGTCCGGCCCTCTAGCTTTTCTTCGCCGCGATAATCGTAGGTCGCCGACCGGCCCTCGAACACCGAACGCGCGAGCAAACCAAACGCCCCGTTGCCGATCGCGCCGCGCTGAATCATGTCGGTAATTTCGGTGTCCTCAAACTTCTTCGAGCCGGGCCACGCGAATAATTCTTTGCCGCCGACCAGTGCCACTTCCAGCCGCAGCGTATCGACCAGTTGAAACCGCTTGGTTGTCGCGGCGCGCTGCGTGCGCTCCACCGTTTCGACGCAAGTGAAGTTCGGCTGCCGCTGGAGTTGCTGCAACTCGTGATAGCGAACTCGAGCTAATAGTGCCAGCTCGGGCGAGAGCTGTCCACTGTCGGCAGGCTGCGCGTTTGCTGCCGCGACGCACGTCCACGAAAGTATGAGACCGAATCCCCTCACCAACGCCCATTATAGGCGCGTGGGGCAGGTAATCTTGCACCTGCCATTCTCAATTCACTCGTCGCTTTCGCAGCTCGTCGAGAAATACCGCCAAAATAATCACGGCGCCAATAATCGCCTGCTGCCAGTAAGGATTGATTCCCAACAGATCGCTGCCATCTGAGAGCAACCCCATGATGAACGCTCCGACCAGCGTGCCGAGCACGCTGCCCTCGCCGCCGCGCAAACTGCCGCCGCCGATCACTACCGCCGCGATCGCCTGCAATTCGTAACCGATCCCTTCGGTGGGCTGCCCGCTCATCAGCCGCGACGCTTGGATCATTCCAGAGAGTCCCGTCAGCGCGCCCGCGATCGCGTACACGCAGGTCAAATGAAACCGCACCGGAATGCCCGCATAAAACGCCGCATCCGGATTACTGCCGATCGCGAAAGCGTAGCGACCGAGCTTGGTTCGTTCCAGTACGACATGCATCGCGAGTGCGCAGACCAGCAAAATCCACAGCACCCACGGAATCCCAAACGGATCGTTGCCCGATCCAAGAAACGCGAAAGACTTCGGTACCTGATGCACCGCCAGCCCGTTCGATACCAGCAGCGTCACGCCGCGAATAATCCCCATGGTCCCCAGCGTCACGATGAACGGATTCACCCGCAGCCGCGTGATCAGCGTGCCGTTCACCAGGCCCGCCAGCGTGCCCATCCCGATGCCGATCGCGATCGCCGCCGGAATCGGAACGCCACGCCGCATCGCATCCGCGCCGAAGAATCCAGCCAGCGCCATGATCGATCCCACCGACAAATCAATGCCCCCGGAGATGATCACCAGCGTCATGCCCAGCGCCATGATGTTGATCACCGCAGTCTGGCGCACCACAGTGGTGAGGTTCGGCGCAGTCAGGAAATGCGGCGAGGCGATCGCCAGCGCTACGAACAGTGCCGTTAGTGTGCCGAACGGAAGCAATCGCTGGATCATGGCGCGGCCTCTTCAAACGCCGCCAACTTCAAAATCTCCTCTTGCGACGCATGGCCCGGAAGCTCACCCGCGATGCGACCCTGCCGCATCACCAAAATCCGATCCGCCACAGCCTGCACCTCAGCCATCTCCGAGCTCACCATCAGAATCGCGGCGCCCGCACGCGCCAGCTCATCGATGGTCTGGAACACTTCAACTTTCGCGCCGATGTCGATCCCCCGCGTCGGCTCGTCGAATAGGAACACGCGCGCACCCGATGCCAGCCATTTCGCGATCACAACTTTCTGCTGATTGCCGCCGCTCAGCCGTCGCACCAATTGATCGGGACCATCGTGCTTCAGCCGCAACCGCGTCGCATACTCTTCGGTCAACGCTCGCTCGCTGCGCAGCTTGAGAAATCCCCACTCGCTGACCCCGCCTAGACTGGCCATAGTGGTGTTGTATGCGATCGGTAGGCCGGTCGCGAGGCCGGTGCGCTGCCGATCTTCAGGAATCAGCGCCAGCCCAGCGCGGACTGCATCGCGCGGATTTCGAACATTCACCGCCTGTCCGCCTACGAGAATTTCTCCTGAGTCCGGAGGCTGTACACCGAAAATGGATCGGCACAGTTCGGTTCGGCCCGCGCCTATCAGTCCCGCCATGCCGACGACTTCGCCGGCACGAAGCGTAAAGCTCACACCGTTCACCAGAGGTGCGCACTTGAGATCCGTGACCCGCAGCAGCTCTTGGCCCGGCGGCAGCGCATCGCGACGATACAGCGAACTCACCTCGCGGCCCACCATGTGACGAATCAGTTCTTCGCGAGTCAATTCCGCCAGCGCACCCGAATGTACCGTCTCTCCGTCCCGCAGCACCGTTACTCGATCGCCCACCGCTCGCAGCTCTTCCAAGCGGTGCGTGATGTAGATCACGCCCACCTTGCGATCGCGCAGTTCGCGCACGATGCGAAAGACTTCCTTGGTTTCCGATTCCGACAGCGACGACGTCGGCTCATCGAAGATCAGTAGGCTCGATCCCTGTTCAATCGCGCGGCAGATCTCGACCATCTGATTGCCTGCGGGGCTTAACGTCTCCACTCGGGCTTCCGCGTTCAGAGGAAACCTGTGCTGCTCGATCAAGCGTCGCGCGCGATCGATGGCTGTGCGCCGTCGCACCCAACCAAAAGGCAATCGCTCTTCGCGACCTAGAAAAATGTTCTCGGCGATGGTCAGGTGTGGGGCTAGCAGCGACTCTTGGTGCACCATCGCGATCCCCGCCTTCGCCGCCTCCGCCGGATTGCGAAAGCGCGCCGGCGCGCCGCGAAACATCATCGCGCCCGCATCGGCCTCGATCATCCCCGCGACGATCTTCATCAGCGTGGACTTGCCCGCGCCGTTCTCGCCCATCAGCAGGTGCACTTCGCCGGCCTCAACCGACAGATCGCCACGCTTGAGCGCCGTCACGCCACCGAATCGTTTTTGAATGTGCTGGAGTTCGAGTAGCAACGTCTTGTAACGCAGGCGGTCTCGCCGCCTGTGGCCTGCTTTCACACAGGCAACCAAGTAATCGTCTACTCTACCGGCTCCTCAGGCAGATCGTCAACGCGATTCTCGAAACGGGTATATTGACCCAAAAAGCGTAACGGAACATTTCCGATCGGACCGTTGCGCTGCTTGGCGATCATCAGATCCGCCAGACCCTTGATGTCCTCGCGATCCTTCTTATACACTTCCTCGCGATAAATGAACGCCACCAAGTCCGCGTCCTGCTCGATCGATCCCGAATCGCGCAGATCGCTCAATTGCGGCTTGTGATCGCCGGGACGCGTCTCGGAAGCGCGGCTCAATTGCGACAGCACCAGGAACGGCACGTTCAGCTCTTTCGCCATCAGCTTCAAACCGCGCGAGATCGCGCTCACTTCCTGGTTGCGATTCTCGTTCTTGCCGCGGCTGCTCATCAACTGCAGATAGTCGATCACCACCAGGCTCAATCCGTGCTCGGCTTGCATCCGTCGCAGCTTCGAATGCACGTCCATTAGATTGACGCCCGCGCTGTCGTCCAGATACAGCGGCGATTCCGTCAGATCGGCCAGCGCCACCTGCAGCTTGCGCCGTTCTTCGGCGTTCAGATAGCCGGCGCGGAATTTGTGCTGATCCACGCGCGCGGCGGCGCACACCAAGCGCGTCAGCAGACTGGCCGAGCTCATTTCGAGCGAAAACACTGCCACCGGTTTGCGCATCTTGGGATGCGTCGCGACGTGCTGCGCGATGTTCAGCGCCAATGCCGTTTTGCCCATGGAAGGCCGCGCCGCCAGGATGAATAATTCGCCGCCGTGCAGGCCGCCCGTCATCTCATCGAACTTCGAGAACCCGGTGCTCAATCCGCGAATGCGCTGGCTCGGATCCAGAAACGCATTCACGCCGCCCGGGAAGCCGCGCACAATCGCGTCGGGCGCGGTAAGTTCGTCGCGCGAGCGATCCTCACCCAGCTTCAGGAGCGATTCTTCGGCGCCCGCCAGAATCTCGTCCGGCTCTTCCTCAGCCCGCAGGCAGCGATCGATCACGCGCTGTGCGGTGAAGATCAGCTTGCGCAGGGTGGCCTTGTCCTTGACGATGCGCACGTAGCTTTCAAGGTTCGCGATGTCCGGCAGATCGCGGTCCAGCGATACCAGGTACGTCAGGCCGTCCACCGATTCGAGCTGACCCTGTTTCATCAGCTCATTCGCCACGGTCACGCGATCAATAGTTTCGCTGCGGTCGTACAGATCCTTCATCCGCTGGAAGATCCGGCGGTGCTTCTCCAGGCTCAAGTCTTCCGGCTGGATCGCTGCGGCGACCTGCAGATAGACCGAGTCGTCCAGGAGAATCGACCCGAGCACGTAGCGCTCGGCGTCCAGATTCGCCGGCAAACCTTTTTCGAAAGCGAGATCTTGTGCAGCCATCGACATTGGACCGTACTAACTTAGCGAGGTACTACTCGCAGAGCGAGAAATTTTATTTGCTTTGTCTCTGTGCCCTTGGGCTCTGGATAAAACGTTGATAACTCCTGTGAATCCTTACGAGCCCTATGTGCATGACTCCATGGCAGCGGCAGGGCGATTTCCACACCCCACCCTCCAAACATAATTTACCATTCTTGTTTTTGCCGTGGGAGGCAAGCGAAACACTCAGCCGGGATCGCGGATCTCCACCAGTTTGCGCGACGAAGTCTGGCCGCTGACGACGCTAACGGCACTCGATGCAACTCCAAAATGACGCGCCAGCAAGTCACACAGCTCGGCGTTGGCTTTGCCCTTTTCCGGCGGCGCCGCGATCCTCACCTTAAGCGTGCCGTCCGCCATTTCACCCACGACCTCGCTCTTCGCGGCACGCGGCGTGACCTTAACGCGAATGGTCATCGCCGGAACACGGCTTCGATCAAACCGTGCGGCTCGTCGGTCGGACAGAACACTTCGTTAGCCGCGTCGATTCCGAACGGTTCCAGATTCACCGGCAGATAGTGGCGATTCGGCATCGACATGCGGATCTCGTCTACGTGTTCGCATTGCCCCAGCACCGCCTCCGCCATCGCGTGCATGGTGTGTTGCACCGATTCACTCTCGTGCTCGGCGAACGTATCCGTTAGGAGCTTCATAACGCCGTGCCACGACGATCCCCAGGAAACATCGTGACCCACGTAGCGCCACGTAGCATCCAATGACGTGCAGAAAATTCGATCGCGCGTTTCCTTCAGCGTTGTGAATCGATCGCGCGGATACCCATCGAAAGCCGACCCCGCAGTTCGCAGCAGCACGTAACTCACAACTCCCGCGTCGATCGTAACAGCGTCGCGAGTGACCACTACACGCGCGATTCTTCGTTGCCCCCCGCCGGCGACGAACGAAAATCGACCGTGGCGTTGCCACGTGTGTGCGGCCACTTCGACACGCGCCGTCGTCACCTGCGAATGCTCTTTTACGAAATGCCGCGCCAGCAGCATCGCAAACGATTCCGGCTGCTCTACCGCCGGATCTTTCGACAGCGCGTACACCGTGTTCTTCATTGTGTCGGTGGGCAGCACCTTGCTGTTGTCGCCATCGGCGTAGCTCGAATCGAAATCGCCCTCGAGAGCGATCGCCACTGTCATCTCGTGCAGATCATGATGATCCTTGTGACGAATCAAACGCGCTACGCGCACGCGTGATTTCCCGTAATGATTCTCGACGATGTCCATTGAATCAACTCCCGCGATAAGTCGTATATCCGTAGGGGCTCAGCAGCAGCGGCACATGATAATGCTGCGTGGCGTCGCGCACTTCGAACGTCACCGTGACACTCGGAAAGAACATGTCCGGAATGTAAGACGCGACGTCGAACATCAGGCGATAAATTCCCGGCGCGGCCGGCTCGCCGAAATGAGCGACGCGGCCCTCCTCTGTGGTCATGCCGCGGCCCACTTCATGCCAACCGTGGCCCTGAATGAAAATGTCGAGTTCCACCGGTACACGCGGTGCCGGAACGCCGCGCGCCGTATCCAGAATGTGTGTGCTGATCATGCCTCTCCGATCTTCTCCATCCTCAAGCGCGTGATGGCGAGCTGCTCTTCGGCCGCAATTGCAATCTCTCGCGTCGGATCGTTGGCCATCCTCTGATGAGCCAGTGCGAGCATTTGCTCGGCGGACTTTCCAGTTGCGCAAACGATGTAGATGTGTCCAAACTTCTCCTCGTAGTCGCGATTCAAGCGCGCAAGTTCCGCCAACGTCTCTTCCGAAGCCGCACTCGTCCCCGCCTGCTCCACCGACGCTTGCCTGTCCGCCGTTCGTTCGCCGATGCGCGGATGCGCCGCGAATGCTTCGAGCCAGGCATCCTTCGGGAGCGCCCGCCACGCTCGCTCCGCTGCATCCAGCATTCCCTGGTGTGACGCGAACGGTCGATGCGCCATCATCCGCTCCACCCATCCCACGCTTCCGCAACACGCGAGCAATCGCTTCCGCGCCGTCGAATCCGTCCACGCATTGATCAACCGCACGCGATGCTCAGCGCGTCCGCGGTCCGTGAGCGCGCCCCAGATTCGCAGACGACTCACGCCGCCATCCGGATAAATATGGAACCGAACAGCGTGCGCCGTTCCTGGATTCAGCTCACGTTGGAAATTGTGCAGATCGTGCGGGCGCAGCTTTTGTTCGGGCAGCAGTTCGCTGCCGTCCACCGTCTCCATCGAACACGAAACCGGGAAATTTCCCTTGAAGTGCAGGGTGTCGACCTCAATGCGGCGCACGACTCCTTCCGCTGCTAACTGAATCACACACCAATCGTGACCTGGGCCGCGACGGCGTCGCGTCTCCCAACCGTCGTGCATTCCGGTCGAGCGTCCCGGATAGATAAGGTTGTGGCGCGACCCGAAAAACATGTCGGTGCACTCGATCACGCTGCCACCGTTCTCAGCCGCCGCAAGATCGAGTTCGTTCGGCAGCGTCTCCGGCACAACCTCCCCGTAAACTCGCAGCCGCGCAACCCCGCCATCGGGATAGATGTGAAAACGCAGGTGCGTGTAGCGATGATCGTCGTCGATCGCGAAGGGATTCTCCGAGTCGCCGCGCAACTCTGACGGCGGCAGCAGTTCCGTCCAGATCTCTTGATCGTCGCTACCCTCAAGCGAACACTTTTCCGGAAAGTTTCCTTTGAAGTGCGCTGTGTCGACGACAATTCCGCGCACGATCCCCGGCGCGCCCAGCCGAATCTGGCACCAGTCGTGATCGGGTGCCCGATGGCGCCGCGTTTCCCAGCCATCCATCCACTTGCCGGTGTCGACGTACTTGTCGGGAATGAAGATCGCTGGCGACGACTTGAGGAGCCCTTCCTTTGGCGCGAAGAACTCGTCGGTGGCCCACAACACTTCGCCACCCAGACGTTCAGAGGCGAGATCGACCAGCTCTGTGAAATTCTTCATCGAATGAAAATCCGCCCACGTTTCGGTGCGGCGAATTCTCCATCATCGTAAATCTTCTCGCCGCGCAGGTAGATGGCGGTGACGCGTCCGCGCAACTCGCGTCCCGCATACGGCGTGAGCCTGTGCCGCTGATGCAGCTTCTCCGCGTCGACAATCCAGCGCGTATCCGGATCGAACACAGTGAGATTCGCCTCGCACCCCGGTGCGATCTTCCCAACATTCGATAGACCGGCGAGTCGCGCGGGAGCCTCGCACATCCACTTCGCGAGATCGATCAGCGAGTCGTGGATGGTGTGCATCACGGAGAGCCCGAGCTCCAGGGACGCGATTCCGCCCCACGCCGATTCGTAATCGCGCTGCTTCAGCTCCGGCGGCGCTGGCGAATGATCGGACACGACCATTCCAATTCGCGACAGCGCTGGACGCAGCCCACTCCGAATCGGGGGCGCGCACTTGAATAGATACGACGGCTCGGGCACCGCGTCGAACGCAACATAGTGCGGACACGTCTCAACGCTGATTGCGACGCCCGCGGCCTCCGCTGCTTCGATCAGCGGCAGCGCCTCGATCGCCGCCAAGTGGACGATGTGGACGCGCGCGCCGGTTTCCTTCGCGAGACGGATCATCATCGCGATGGCGTCGCACTCCGACTGCGGCGGTCGTGCGGGCAGGTACTCTGGACTCTCGGCGTGAACGAGCAGCGGTGCTCCGAGCCGCGCCAGCACTGGCAACGCTTCGCGCAGATGTTCTTCCCCAACGTGCTCGAATTCGGCGACACCCGACGGAACCAAGAAACATTTGAATCCGAACACACCTGCGCGCCATAGCGGTTCAAGTTGGCTGGTGTTATCGGGCACGACACCGCCCCAGAATCCGCAATCCACGCTGAGCTTGCCATCCGCCGCCGCTAGCTTCTCGCGAAACGCCGCCACGCTGGTGGTTGCCGGAATGCTGTTCAACGGCATCTCGATCAGCGTCGTGACGCCGCCCGCTGCCGCCGCGCGCGTCGCGGTTTCGAATCCTTCCCAGTGCGTTCGTCCCGGCTCGTTGATGTGGACGTGCGTGTCGACCAAACCCGGAAGGATTACGCATCCAGCCGCCGCTGGATCTCCAACGTGTTCGACGGCGCGGATCACGCCGTCTTCGATATGGATGGCGGCCGAGATCATCTCGCCGCCCGTCACCACGCGGCCACCGCGAAGGATCATGGCAGTTTGAGGAAGTCTTCGAGTAGATTTCGCGCGACGGTTAGGCGATAATCCGCGGTTGATCGAATATCGTCGATGGGATGGATTGCGCCGATGTTCGCACCGTGCAGCAGCATCGGAATCGGTGCGACACTTCCCAAGGCCACTCGAACTTCCCCGCCCCGCTTGAGCCCCGCGAAACAAACTTTCGAGATCGCCTGCGCGCGCCGTGTCCCGACCTTGCGATAAAAGTGCGTCCAGCCTTTGAATCGTCTCGGCACGCGGATACGCGTCAGCAACTCGTCGGGCGCCATGTCCATCTGTTTGTAGCCGCGATGGAACTTGCAATAGGAAACCCAGCGCGCGCCTCGCGCTGACGACGTCAGCTCGACCTCAGCGTCATAGACCAACAGCGCCGGCGGCGTGTCCGCGGCAGGCGAGGCGTTCGCGATGTTGCCGCCGATCGTCCCGCGGTTCTGCGTCGCGATTCCGCCGGTTTGTTCCGCGGCTTGGCACAGCAACGGAAATTCCTGCTGAAGGATCAAGCTGCGCCGCACTTCGGTGTACGTAGTCAGCGGGCCCAGCGTCACGTGTTCGGTCGTTACGTCGATCCCGCGCAGCGCCAGTAGGCCCCGAATGTTAATCCAGTTCTTGTGGGCGAGCTTCCCGGCTTCGAACAACACCATGATGTCGGTGCCGCCTGCGAAGGGCCGGTATTCGCCCAGCATTTCGAGAACGTGTTCAATTCCCGTGCCCTGAATCAGATCGTAACCGGGAACGTACGACCTCATGCAGGTTTCACCGCGTGAACGACGGCCTCGAAGATGCGCATGTAGCCCGTGCAGCGGCACAGATTGCCGGCGAGCCCTTCGCGAATCTCCTCATCGGTAGGATGTGGATGGCGTTTGAGCAGTGAGATCGCGGCGAGGATCATTCCGGGCGTACAGATGCCGCACTGGGCGCCGCCGTGCTCAATGAACGCTTGCTGTACGCGATCCAGTTTCCCGTCAATCGCAATTCCCTCGATGGTGGTGATGTGTTCGCCGTCGGCTTGCAATGCGGGGACCAAACAGGAGTTCGCGAGCTCGCCTCCGATCAATACCGAACACGCGCCGCACTCGCCCTCGCCGCAACCTTCTTTGACGCCGGTGAGTCGCAACTGTTCTCGCAAAACATCCAGGAGTCGAGCCATCGGAAGCACATTCAACGTGCGGCCGACGCCGTTCACGTTACAGCGAATCTCAGCCATGCTTTTCTTCCAGCATGGCCTGCATGAGAATTTCGGGCGTCATCGGAATCCGATTCACCGAAACACCGGTGGCGTGTTCGACCGCGTTGAGAATCGCCGGCGCCACGCCGTCCATGGGCAGCTCGCCGATGCCCTTCGCGCCCGCGGGTCCGTAGGCGTAGGGATTTTCTTCGAAGAAAACGCGGATGGGCGGCAGGTCGGCCGACGTCGGCATGATGTAGTTGGTCATCTGCGCGTTGGCCATGCGCCCGTCTTTCCAAACGCAGTTCTCGTACAGCGCAAATCCGATGGCCTGCGCGACGCCGCCCTCAATCTGACCCGCGGCCAGCACCGGATGAATCACTTTTCCGATTTCCTGTAGCGCGACGAAATCGTCGACGCGCGTCTCATAGGTTCGCGTATCGACTGAAACCGTAGCGACGTAAACCGCCCACGCGTATGCGCCGTAAGCGTCGCCCTGATAAGTTTCGTCATTCCAGCCGGCACCGGGCGGAGGCTGATACTCGCTGGATGCGCGGGCCACTTTGCCGAACTGTTCGAAATATCGCGCCGCCGCCGCCGCGAAATCCCCGTTCTTCGCGCCGACCAGTTGCTTCAGGCTCACGCACGCAGCTTCGACCAACTTTCCGACGACCATTACGGTCCGCGACGCGACGGTCGGTCCGCTGTTGGGAACCTCGGCCGTATCGGGCTGCGCGAGTTCGATTTGATCGTAAGGCAAGTCGAGTGCTTCAGCGGCGATCTGCGAAAAGATGGTGTTGGTTCCCTGCCCGATTTCCGTGCTCGCTGTCAATATCCGGACGTGGCCGGCGCGCGTGGCTTCGACGGTGACGACACTTTTGAGCGCGACCTCACCCGAGCCGGTGAATCCCGCTCCGTGCATGAAGGTCGCGAATCCGACGCCTTGCTTGACCGGGCTTCCCGAATTGCTCTTGTCAAATTGGGTTCGTTTTGCACAATAACCGCTCAGATCGAGCGCACGCGCGAGCAGTCCTTGGAGATTCAGCCGTTCGCGAATCACCTGACCAGTCGCCGTTTGCTCGCCTTCGTGCAGAAAGTTTCGGCGACGAAATTCATCCGGCGCCAATCCAACCGCGGCCGCAACCTTATTCATGTGGCGCTCTAGCGCAAAAATACTCTGCGGCGCGCCGAATCCGCGAAATGCGCCATGCGGCGGAAAGTTCGTGGCGAGGGCACGGCTGCGGATCCGCACGTTGGGGCAATTGTACGGCCCCGCGGCGTGAATGGTTCCACGCGAAAGTACGACAGGCGAAAGCGTGCAATACGCGCCGCCGTCGATATTAAACTCAATTTCCATGGCGAACAGTTTTCCGTCGCGCGCGACCGCTGTTCGATGGCGCGTGCGCGAAGGGTGGCGTTTGGTGGTCGCGACCATATCTTCGGCGCGATCGTAAATCAATTTCACGGGCTTGCCGGATTTCCACGCGAGTAATGCCGCGTGCCCGGCAATCATCGACGGATATTCTTCCTTGCCACCGAATCCGCCGCCGGTTTCGCATTGCACCACGCGAACTTTTTCGTGCGGCAAGCCAAACAACGGCAGCAGCGCTTTGTGAATGTAATACGGGCATTGCATCGATCCCCAAACGGTTACGCCGTCTTTTGGATTCGCGACCGCGAGCATGCCGTTGGTTTCGATATAGAGCTGTTCCTGCGCGCCGGTTTCGTATTCGCCTTCGACGATGAGCGCGGCGCGATGAAATGCCTGATTCACATCGCCACGTTCTACGTGGAACATTTTGAATAAGTTCTGTTCACCCCAAATAATATTTTCTTTTTTGTCGGTTTCGAGCGACTTGGCGATGGAGAAGACTTGGGGGAGCGGATCGACCGTGATATGCACGCGGCGTCGCGCTTCTTCGACCAGGTAGCGGTCCGGATGCGCGATCAGCACCACCGGCTCTTCCGCATGATTGACCACACCCTTCGCGAGAAAAGGCTGATCGTGGAGAATCAGGGCAACGTAATTCTCTCCTGGAATATCGGCGGCGGTGACTACCGTGAATTCTTCCCACGGAACGCCGGGGTCGAAAGCGATATCGCGGATGCGCCCGCGGCCGGCGGGATTGCGCACGGTCGCGCCGTAGAGCATGCCGGGGAGATGCAGATCGTCGACGTATTTAGCCTGGCCGGTGACTTTCGCCACGCCTTCTTTGCGGAGAACGGGGCGACCGATCAAATGCTCACTCACAGCGTGCTACTTGCTCTTTCCTGCGCCCTCGGTAAATTCCGCGAACGCGCCATCCACTTCGTCGATGCGCAGCTTGAGCGATTTACGCGCGGCTATAGCGGCCTCGCCGATCTCGAAACGCGCGGCAGTCATGCGATCGATGGTAGCTTTAGGCGCGATCTTGTCGCGGACAATCAGCGCGTCGTTAAAGGCCGGACCGAGAAGCTTTTCGTATTTGAAAACGTTGTCCAAATCGTCCTTTGAAATGGGGCGGCCTTCGGGCACCTCGCCCGTACCCGGGTCCAGAGTAATTGTGGCGCTCTTGACGACGAACGCGAGGTCGGCTGGATTGCTGACGCGAAAATCAACCACCACCAGCGATGCTCGATCACTGAGCGGGAGCACGCGGACCTTGAGAATCTTACCGTCGAGATCGAGGTGCGCACCCTTGGTGCCGAGCAGCATCACGCCCAAGCCGGCAGCCACGATCGCCACTCCGACGCCCAACAGCACCATGAACTGCTTGCTCACGAGAGATTGACCTGTCGCAGGATTTCTTTCATCGAAGCGTGCGATGCGGCCACTTGTCCGTCGCCAAAAATATGCGTCTCAAGGCCGAGCTGACCCTGGTAGCCATCCCGCTCCAAGGCGCGGAAAATGGGAGGCCAGTCCATGCGTTCAGGATAATCGAGCACCGCTTTGCCCTTGATCTGCACATTAAGAATGCGGTCTTTCGGCAGGACGTCGTACCCATCGGGAAACGGTTTTTCGCCGAGGCCAA